>JAUWDQ010000005.1 GCA_030608745.1 Pseudomonadota bacterium
TCCCGAAACGCATCCCTATCTCGCTCGTCCAGTTGAGCGATCTCCGATTCTAAATCCCCACAAATAACAACCACCTGGCTTCCCTGCACCTCAGCGAGCTTCCTCACCTCCTGAACATAGTGACCATCTCCCTTGAGCTGAGCTTCATCCACGTTGGCCACATAGAAAATTGGGTTGGCCATGAGAAGGCAAAGGTCGTCGAAGATGGCCTTCCTACTGCCTTCATATCTCAGGTCAATGGTCTTTCTCCCTCGGTTGAGAATCTCCAAAACCTCACCATAAGTCTCCAACTCTTCCGCTTCTTTCTTCCCGCCGACTTTTGCTAACCTCCCCACCTTAGCCATACGTTTCTCCACAACCTGCAGGTCGCCCAATATGAGCTCCGTTTCTACCACCTCGATATCCCTTCTGGGGTCTATGGAACCATATTCATGGGAGACATTTTCATTATCGAAACACCGAACGATATGGGCTATTGCGTCCACATTGCGGATGTGGCCGAGGAACTGATTTCCCAGGCCCTCCCCCTTGCTGGCCCCCTTCACCAATCCAGCAATATCGAGGAACTCCAATGTGGTCGGGATCACCTTTTTGGGATGGATGAGATCGGCAATTTGGCCCAGTCGTTTGTCCGGAACGGGAACAACACCAATATTGGGCTCGATGGTTGTAAATCGATACGCCGCCACTTCAGCTCCCGCGAAGGTCAGCCCGTTAAAGATGGTGGACTTTCCCACATTTGGGAGGCCAACAATGCCACACCGAAACCCCATTTGCACCCCCTTCAGCCCTATTGGGAGTATTTTTGTAACCTATTGATCATGATTTCGTAAAAAGTCGGAATCAGACGGCAAAGAAAAAAGATCCAGATGCAAGGCGCGCAAATCCTGAGGAATGAGGCGTACATAGAAGTACGCTGCAATGACGAAGGATTCAGCGCAACGCAGCAGATGGACTTTTTACGAAGCCGTCATTGATCATATTTGAACTCAGGGGCTTTGCCCCTTCCCACTATTCCATCATTCCATTGTTCCATCACTCTGTTCTTTCCCGTTTTGATACCCACTAATCCAATATTCTAACATCCCATGTAGTGTATTCCATCATTCCAATTCTCCAACAGATTTCACTCATGGACAACGGTGTTCTCCCAGAAACTCAGGTGACTCCAGATGGAAATATGTTGTTTTCGAACAGTTATTATAATATAATCCACATCAGTGCGAAACAAAAATGTGGGGAAAAAGAATATCATAGGGTATCGAGGATTCATTTGGCCAAGGGAGAGAGGAAGCGAATGAGGAAGGAAAACAGGATGATGCTCGAAATGGCCTGTACCATTGCCAAACGGACAAAGGCAAAGGCCATTCTGGTCTACGTTGAAGTCTGTGAGGATTATGAGGCCCTCATCAAGATGATTCAATCAGCCAAAACAGACATCATCGGCGTGGTCAAAGACGAAACCACCTATCAAGAAGCCTTGCCCATCATTAACAACCTGGTGAAAGTTCCCCAAATCGAACTGAGCCGAACCAGTCAGATAAAGGTTGCCGTCATAGAAGGCCTCTCCTCCGGGATCATCCAGAGGGGTGATAAGCTAGTGTGCCTATCGGGGATCTCCAAGTTCGGCATTCTCGACACCCTCATCATCTTGGAGATAGGAAAGGAGCTCGAAATATTATCCACGACGGATCTCCCCGTCGTTTCCGAGGTCGTCAAGCCCGAGGTATTCGATAGAATCCTCGACATCGCTCTTGAGCTCTCAACCGAGGGTAGGGAGGGCAAACCCGTGGGTTCCATCTTCGTGTTAGGGGATCACGAAGAGGTCCTCAAGTTCTCCCACCAGATGGTCATAAATCCCTTCAAGGGCTATGCCGAAGAGGAAAAGAACATCCTCGATCCGAAGCTTAAAGATACCATTAAGGAGTTTTCAACCATTGATGGCGCCTTCATCATCAGGGAGGACGGGGTAATCCTGGCCGCCGGAAGGCACCTCGATGCCTCCGGGGAAAAAATTGAGATGCCCATGGGTTTGGGGAGCCGACATCTGGCAGCGGCGGGGATTACCAACGTAACTCAGGCCATCGCCCTCGCCATCTCCGAATCCACTGGTGGCTTGAGGATCTTTAGCAAAGGGAAGCTGTTCATGGACATCGAACGAGGCGAGTAAACCCACCGGCATCACAGGAGCCCGGGAAATTTCGCTAAGACCGGTGCAAACACCAGCGCAATGATGGACATGAGTTTAATCATGATATTCAAGGAGGGGCCCGAGGTATCCTTCATTGGATCTCCAACGGTATCTCCCACAACCCCTGCTTTGTGAGCCTCGGAGCCTTTGCCCCCGAAATTTCCCTTCTCTATCCACTTCTTCGCATTGTCCCAAGATCCCCCCGCATTTGCCATGGTAATAGCCAGGATGAATCCACTAGCGATGGCCCCCACCAAAAAACCACCAAGGGCCAGGGGACCAAGGACAAACCCGATGATAATGGGGGCAGCCACCGTCATCAATCCCGGGACCAACATCTCCTTAAGGGCTGCCTTGGTACAGATATCAACACACTTCCGGTACTCGGGCTTCGCCTTCCCCTCCATTAACCCGGCAATTTCGCTGAATTGCCGACGAACCTCGTGGATGATCGCAAAGGAAGTCCGACCCACGGCCGTCAGCGTCATGGCGCAGAAAATGGCGGGCAACATAGCCCCGATTAAAAGCCCCACGAGTACCCTGGGATCCAAAAGGCTGATCTCGGACACCTCGATTCCCGCGGCTTTGGCATAGGATAACATTAAGGCAAGGGCTGTCAGTGCCGCTGCACCGATGGCGAACCCTTTACCCGTTGCCGCCGTCGTATTTCCCAGCGAATCGAGGGCATCGGTTCGCTCCCTGATCTCCGCTGGAAGCCCCGACATTTCAACGATCCCCCCCGAGTTATCGGCCACCGGCCCATAGGCATCGGTGGCCAGGGTAATTCCCAACGTGGAAAGCATTCCAATGCCGGCAATGGCCACGCCGTAAACGTCTGCAAAGTGGTGGGCAACGAGGATGGCGATTCCCACCAGAATGATGGGGGCGAAAGTACTCATAAGCCCGTTGGCAAATCCCCTCACCACCGTCGTCCCAGCCCCCGTTAATGAGGCCTCCGAGACTTGTCTAGTCGGGGAATAGGCGTAGGAGGTATAGTAGTTGGTGCTCTCCCCAATGAGGACTCCGGCAACCAATCCGGCAAGGATGGCATAGAAGATTCCCAGATCGGCCTTGAGCAAATAGACAGCCAGGCCTGCGAAGATGGCCGTGAGGATGGAGGCCGAGAAGGTGCCACGACGAAGCGCCGTAAGCAGGGCCTCCATTTCCGGTTTATCCCCCACTCGGACCAGGAAAGCCCCGATGATGGATGCGATGATTCCCCCGGAAGCCACCAGCATTGGCAGATACCATGCCACCTTCTCATCCGGAACTAAGGGCATACCGCCTTTGATGCTGGGCAGCATGGCAATCATGGCCAGGGTGATAGTTGCGATGATGGAATCGACATAGGATTCGAAGAGATCAGCTCCCATCCCGGCCACATCCCCCACATTATCCCCCACGAAATCCGCTATAACGGCGGCATTTCTTGGGTCATCCTCGGGGATCCCCTTCTCCACTTTTCCAACTAAGTCCGCCCCCACATCGGCCGCCTTGGTATAAATACCTCCCCCCACCCTGGCGAAGATAGCAACCAAGGAGGCCCCAAACCCGAAACCTGGGAGGATGGTCATAAAATCCGGTCGATTTCCGAAGAGGAAGTAAAGGGCGCTGAGGCCAAGGATGCCGATGCTGACGACACACATCCCCATCACACCTCCACTTCGGAAGGAGACCCGAAGCCCATGGTTTAGGCTCTTCTGGGCGGCAGCGGCCGTGCGAGCGTTGGAGCGGATGGCTATATTCATCCCGATGTATCCCGCAAGGGCCGAGCATACAGCTCCGAAGACGAAGGAAAGGGAAACCAACCAACCCAGGCTGGGAATGAACCCCAAGATTATGGCCACAGCCACCACAAAAAGGGCCAAAATTCGATATTCCCGTCCCAAAAAGGCCGTTGCACCTTCTTGTATGGCAGCGGAAATCTCTCTCATCTTCTCCGATCCCTCATCGTTCTTCAAGACGTAGAGGACGAGAAAGAACGCGAAAATCAACCCTAAGATTCCCGAGATGACTGCAATAAACATCTCATCCATCTTACTCCTCCTTGTTGTTAATTTTTTCACAAAAAAAGGCTAATTGAATCGGGACATGGCCCTCTGTACTCCATCACAGAGAAGCGTCTCCACCAATTCGGCGGCACGGGCGATGATTTCCCTCAGGGGAATTTTTTCATCATCGCTAAAGGGTTCCAAGACGTAGTCGCTGACATTGGGATATCCCTTGGGCTTTCCGATTCCGACCTTGATCCGGACAAATCCCGAACTCCCTAAGAGGTCCTGGATTGACTCTATCCCCTTATGACCCCCGTATCCGCCACCTTGCCTTATCTTTATCCCTCCGAAGTCGATATCCACATCATCGTGAATCACGATCAAATCCTTCTCTTCCAAATGAAAGACCTCCATGATGCGGCCCACTGCCAATCCGCTCAGGTTCATGAAGGTCAATGGCTTGGCCAAAATGGCCTCGTGTCCCTTGATTAGTCCTCTGCCGAAACGGGTTTTGTATCTCCTCTCCTCAAGGTCGACCCCATTTCTCCTAGCCAATTCATCGATGGCCAGAAAACCCGTATTATGTCGGGTGAACCGATATCTCCTCCCTGGGTTTCCCAAACCAACGATCAAATTCACCAAAAGACCTGCTTTCCCTTGTCTTCCTACTCCTTGTCTTCCTGTACCTTTGCCCCTGCCTCTTCTGCAACCTCCTCGACCTCCTCGGCTTCGGCCACCTCTTCCTCGGCCTCCTCTTCAACGACCACCTTCTCCACCGTAGGTGGTACTACAGTGGCAAGGGTGGTGGTGGAATCGACCAGGATCTTTCCCTTCTCCAGCCCGATATCGCCGATATGAATTGTATCCCCCATATCCAGATGAGAGACATCTACCTCTATGCTTTGCGGAATTTCACCGGGAAGACACTCCACCGTAATTTCCCTCGTTATCTGCTCCAAGACGCCCCCCATCTTAACCCCTTCGGGTTTCCCCACAAGAACGATGGGTACCTCCACGCTGATCTCCTCATCCATCACTACCTCGAATAGATCGGCATGGATACATTGATCCTTAATGGGATCGAGCTGCAAATCCCTAACCACGACCACCTTCTGGGCCGCTTTCTTTCCGTCTTGAATCATCAGGTCAATGAGCACGTTCTCTCCCAAGTGAATGGTTTCCATCAACTCCTTGGTATCCAGGGTAAGAGGAACCGAGTCCATCCGGGGGCCATAACAGATGGCTGGTACCAGTCCTTTCCGGCGTAGCTTTTTTGACGCCTCCTTCCCCAATTGGATTCTTAATTTGGCCAATAGCTTCGGTCTGGGCATCCTTTCCTCCTTCAGATTCCTAAACGAAAAGCGAGCTCACCGAGTCATCCCGATGAATCCGCTTAATGGCCTCCGCCAATAAAGGGGCCACGCTTAAGACCTTCAACTTTTTGCAGGAAGCCGCTTCTCCCCGCAAGGGGAATAGTGTCGGTAATTATAACCTCCTGGAGGGGGGATTCCATCAGCCTATCTATAGCCCGTCCCGAGAGGACTGGATGGGTGCAATAGGCATAGACATTTTCGGCGCCTTCTTCCTTCAAAGCGAAGGCCGCATTGGTGAGCGTCCCAGCGGTATCGACCATATCATCGAGGAGAAGTGAATCTTTTCCCGTTACATCACCAATCGTGTGCATCACCTCAGCCACATTGGGCGTATCACGTCGCTTATCGATAATCGCCAGGGCTACGCCCAACCTCTTCGCAAAGGCCCGAGCCCTCTCCACCCCTCCCGCATCAGGGGATACGATCACCAGATCTCGTTGAAATCGCTCCCTCAGGTAGTCCGATAGGATAGGAGAGGCGTAGAGGTGATCAACAGGTATATCGAAGAACCCTTGGATCTGACTCGCGTGGAGCTCCATCGTAAGGACTCGCGACGCCCCTGCCGTGGTGATGAGGTCGGCAACCAATTTGGCGCTAATGGGGGCCCTGGGAAGGACCTTCTTATCCTGCCTGGCGTACCCGTAATAGGGAATAACCGCATTGATCCTTGCGGCCGAGGCCCTTTTCAAGGCGTCGATGAGGATCAAAAGCTCCATTAAGTGATCATTCACAGGTGGGCATGTGGATTGAACCACGAATACGTCCATTCCCCTGACGCTTTCGTCGATCTCCGCATTGATCTCCCCATCGCTGAATTTCGTGACCTGAGCCTTTCCCAGGGGAATGCCGAGGTGTTCACAGATCATCTGAGCCAGGGAAATGTTGGAATTTCCCGTAAATACGCGCAACTTATTGAAAGTGTCCAATTCTCGTTCCGTATTAAACTCCATAAAGCCCTTTCTCCAATCTAACGCATAACCGCAGATGATGGGATCGCAAGACGTGAAAACGGTATTCTGCCAATGGAATTACTCCATTCTCTCAATCTCCCTTTCGTACTTGGCCAGAACCTTGGATTCAATCATCTCCCTCGTTTCGTTGTTCAAGGGGTGGGCTGTATCCCTGAATGTACCGTCCTTTCTCTTCTTGCTCGGCATTGCGACAAATAACCCGTTATTTCCCTTAATCACCTTCAAATCCCTTACCACGAAGCAATCATCGATGGTAATCGTTACATATGCCTTCAGCTTCTCTTCGTCAACGGGAAAAACCCTCACCTCTGTAACTTCCATGTTCGCCCCCTTTGCATTACATTAAGGTATCAAATGCATTTGGCCTGATAAACCGTCCACCTCCTTTTCCCGTATTTGGCATTCAATTTTTGATAAGCGCTTTCAGCCTCATTGTTATGGGGGAAAAGTCCGAAAACCGTCGGGCCGCTTCCTGTCATCAGAGAGCCCACGGCACCTTGGGAAAGCAGCTCCGCCTTCATCCCATCGATCTCTGGATATGCCGAAATGGTAACTCTCTCTAAGTCATTGTGAAGGATATGGGTTACTTGTCCAATATCACTGAAAAACGGAGGAAGTTTAATATGGATAGGCCTTTTTGTCAACTTAAAATTTAATCCCTCATAGGCCCATCGGGTGGACACCTCCCAGCCTGGGTTGACCAATACGAGCCAAATAGACGGATGGATTTCCAGGGGTTCAAGCTTTTCCCCAATACCGGTCGCCATTGCCGTTCTCTCAAAAATGAAAAAGGGAATATCGGCGCCGATCCTGGCTCCTATCTCCATAAGCCGGCCTTTGGAAAAATTGAGCTTTAAGATCCTATTTAACCCCATCAATGTGCTAGCCGCATTGCTGCTTCCACCGCCGAGACCCGATGAGATGGGAATTCTCTTCTGAATATGGACCTCCACGCCCACTCTGGCCTCCGCCTCTTCCAAGAGGGACGAGGCCGCACGATAGGCAAGGTTTCCTTCGTCAACTGGGAGGCGAGGTGAATCGGTGATGACCGATATTCCCTTCTCTCGCTTCAAGGATATGCTCAGCCTATCGTATAGGCTTATCCTCTGCAGTATTGTCCTAATCTCATGATATCCATCTCCCCGCCTCCTGAGAACCTCAAGCCTCAAGTTCACTTTCGCTGGGGAGAGGAGTTCGATAGAAGGGAGGGACACGTCTCCTCTTACCTCATTACCCGGTTCTTCCTACACGGCTTCCATTCTTTCCATCGATGGGAAAAAACTGAGGAATCTTGATGGTCTCGTTAAAAGTCATAAATCAGACGGCACAGTAAAAAGCTCCAGGTGCAAGGCGCGCGAATCTATAGGAATGAGGCGTACTTACCAGTACGCCGCAGTGACTTAAAGAGGAAGCGCAACGCAGCCCTTCGGCTTTGCTCAGGGCCGTGAGCATGTCGAACGGCAGATGGACTTTTTACGAAGCCGTCAATCTTGGGAAAAGGGAAAAGAAATATATGGCATTTATTGGGATTCAACTGGCCCTACCCTTACCTCCACTTTCGCCCTCTCCCTACCAGTAGGCAGAATGGTGATCACACAACCCCATCCTGGTTTGTTAAAGGTCAGTAGGGCGTCATTCCTCTCAAAATTGCTCACTAATTTCCAGCCATGAATGGCCATATTTTCCTTGAAGAAATGGGCCAACTCCCCCACCTTTGCCTTCCCCCCGTAGACCAGAATGCCCGTCTTAATCGCTTCCGATTCGTAGATGAATGACTCCTTCTTCTCAATCGCGAGGGAACGAGGGATTGGAACATCCTCGAAACGATATGTAGCAGCGGGTGTTGGAATCATTTCGCTTCTCTCCGCCTCAGGAGTTTGGGCACATCCAATTACCGTTGCCAGCACCATGGTTCCCGCCAATACGAAATGGCAGCAACCTTTCGGGTAAGATCTCACTTTCATCACTTTTAGCCAAGGACTCATCTTCCTACCCCCAATCAGGTTAATAGAAAAGAACCACTGAAATATTGAAATATATATAAGAAATCCAAAAATCTTTCAAGGTCTTTTATTCTGAAGCCTCCGGAGTTTCTGGAGAACACCATTGTCTATGAGCGAAATCTGGTAGATAATTGGAATGATGGAATATTGGAATAATGGACTAATGGGGAGGGGCAAAGCCTCTGAGTTCCTACGTAATCAACAACAACGGGGTTAATCATCGACCATGGTGATGGCATGGACGGGGCATTGTTCCTCGCAGGCACCGCATTCGGTACATTCCTCGGCATCGACGGCTTCTGGCCTTTCACCTATCCATTGATACACTTCGCCCGGACAAATTTCAACGCAATTGCCGCAGCTGCTGCAGTCCTCTTGATCGAGTTCGGGATGCATGCGACCCCTCTTGCCCGAAAGAATGAAAAAAATGGAACAAGCATCCCAGGGTTTCCCCATAATCGTTCCACCTCAGGGCTAAACGGCCTCTACCCCTTTTACCCCGGGCACCTCTTCTTTTAGTACCCGTTCCACGCCATGTTTAAGGGTCATCTGTGACATCGGACAGCCGCCACATGCACCGGTCAGCCTGACCTTCACCACGCCGTCTACGACATCGATCAGCTCGATATCGCCGCCGTCGGCTTGCAAGGCCGGTCTAATTTTCTGGAAGGCCTTTTCTATGTCTTCCCTCATCTTCCTTCCTCCTTGTCTTCGGGTCCGGTACTCGTTCCCCTTCGGACACTCTTTACCATAGTATATCTAAGCGCGGGGGGAGACTTCAAGTAATCCCCCTCTCCTCCAGGTACTTCTCCACCGCGAATGCAGCCGTTGCCCCGTCTCCAACGGCTGTGGCCACTTGCCTCAATAACTTCTTCCGCACATCTCCCGCCGCAAAAGCACCTTCAACGGATGTTTGGAGATTCCCCTCGTCTACGAGGATATATCCATTTTCATCCATTTCCACCAAGCCCTTGAGAAATGCCGTCTTGGGCGTGATTCCGATGAACATGAAGACACCCTCCGTCGGAACCTCTCTCATCTCCCCGGAGGTAACGTTCTTCACGAGGACACTCTCCACGGTCTGATCCCCCTTAATCTCTTCGACAACAGAACTCCAGAGAAAATCGATCTTGGGGTTGGCAAAGGCCCTCTCCTGATAGATCTTGGTGGCCCGAAGGGCATCCCTCCGGTGGATAATGGTGATTTCCTTGGCGAATTTGGTCAAAAAGAGTGCTTCGGTCAATGCGGAATCCCCCCCTCCCACGACCACTATATTGCTGTCCTTGAAGAATGCGCCATCGCAAGTCGCACAGTAGGAAACCCCACGCCCTGTAAATTCGGCTTCTCCGGGAATGCCCAGTTTCCGATATTCCGCCCCTGTGCAGATGATGATGGCCTTGGCCCGGTATTCCCTTTCTGCCGTCTTCGCTACTAATTCTTGACCTCCAGCCACCTCGAGACCGGTTACCTCCCCCGTCTCCACCGTTAAACCAAACCCCTTGGCCTGCTCATCCACGATGGCGCTCAACTCTGCTCCCGTAATTTGGGAAAAACCGGGGTAATTCTCGATGATATCAGTGGTCATCATCTGCCCTCCCACGATCATCCCCTCTAACAGGAGAGCCTTGAGTCTTGCCCTAGATGCATAGATCCCTGCCGTTAAGCCGGCAGGCCCCCCCCCGATGATGACAACATCGTAGGTTTCTCCACCGTGAGTATTTCGGGATTCATTTCCCTTCCGGTTCATTCCTTATACCTTCTTTCGCTTCATCTTATTAAGCGATATGGAAATATATATGGCATTTCTTACCCCCTGTCAAATCATATCCAGTTGCCCCGGTATCTTTTGAGCACTCCCTTATCCCTTTCCTCTCAGCCTCAACCTAAGCCTCAGCTTGCTTATCTATCTCGTTTTTTATGTTTGTTTGGTTTGTACGGTTTATTCCGTTTATTTGGTTGATTTAGTTCATATCTTGGTCTTAGCCTTAAGCTGAACCTCGGCCTCTAACCTCCAACCTCGGACATCTTACCGCTCCGACTGCAACACCGCAGAACCGCAAGACCGCAGCACTCGCTTTTCCTCAGCCTCAACCTTAACCTCGTCTTGACAAGGTCAGTTGCTCCACTGTACATTTTTCCCGTTTCACCTCTTTGAATCTCCCTCAAGCATTCTCGGAGGAACGTATGGAGAAGACCTTATCCATCGTAAAACCGGACGGCGTCGAAAAAAGGCTTGTCGGTGAAGTCATCAAGAGGTTCGAGGACAATGGCTTGAAGGTAATTGGCCTGAAGATGGTGGCGATGTCCAAAAGGGAAGCGGAAGGGTTCTACGCCGTCCATCGTGGGAAATCCTTTTTTGAGAGCCTAACCACGTTCATGTCTTCAGGCCCGGCTGTCGTCATGGTCTTGGAAGGGGATAATGCCATCGAGAGAGTAAGGGATCTGATGGGGGCCACCGACCCTCAAGAGGCAGCCAAGGGAACCCTTCGTAGGCAGTTCGGGTCAAATATCGAAAGAAACGTCGTCCACGGGTCCGATGGTCCCGATACAGCGGGATTCGAAATCGGCTACTTCTTTCATGCTCTCGAAATAGCTCGATGAGGGGGGCTTTGCATACCGAGGTTTGACCTAAACCGGAAATTTCCCTATGATAGGACTGTGGGGATTCTCTCCCTCAGGATGGAGGAGAAATGGCAAAAACGGGCGTCATTGCCGGGTCGGCCTTTCATCGTATGGGCCTCTCAGAGGAAGTCAACCCGGTGAAGGTATCCACCAACTTCGGAAAGGTGACCGTCTTGGAGTCCGATGATATCGTCTTTTTACCCCGGCATGGAATGGAAGATAGTGTCCCTCCCCATCGAATCAATTACCGAGCTAACCTCAGTGCTTTCAAAAAGAAGGGGATAGCCAGGATTGTCGGGGTCAACTCCGTGGGGAGCCTCAAGCCGGAGATTCCCCCGAAAACCCTCGTCATCCCCCATGACTACATCAACCTCTGGGGGATTCAAACCCTCTTTGATGGTGAAATTCGCCATATCATCCCGGGATTGGATGAAGATCTCCGTCAGCTCATTATCAGCGTGGGGGAGAAGCGAAAGATCGAGGTAACCGACGGAGGCATCTATATTCAAACCACAGGGCCACGGTTGGAAACCCGTGCCGAGATTCACCTGTTGAAAAATTTCGGAGACGTTGTAGGTATGACCATGGCAAATGAGGCAACCCTGGCACAGGAACTCTCCATCCCTTACGCAAGCATCTGCTCCGTTGACAATTACTGCCACGGAATTTCTGAACCCCCCCTCAAAGCCGATGACATTCTTCGGACCGCACGGAGCAATATGGAGAGGGCTAAAGGCCTCGTCTTGGCCATTATCGAGGAGGTAAGGTGAGCATCTTAATCAAAGGGGTCACCCTGGACGGACACAAGAAGGATATTTTTATCCGGGATAACCTCATTCAAAAGATCGACGATTCCATCAATCTATCGGCGAATGTCCAAATATCAGGGGATTACAAAGCGGCCATTCCATCCTTTATCAACGGGCACACCCATGCTGCCATGACTCTCCTGCGGGGGTACGCCGATGACATGCACCTCCAGGATTGGCTTGAGAAGAAAATATGGGTGGCGGAGGCCCACATGACGGAGGAGGACATCTACTGTGGGGCGAGGCTTGCCTGCTTGGAAATGATCAAAACTGGAACCACTTTTTTCAACGATATGTATTGGTTTTGGAAGGGAACGGCCCGCGCAGTTCAGGAAATGGGGATCCGCGCGGCCATAAGCGCTGTCTTCATAGACTTCTTTGATAAGAAAAAGGCCAAAGAACAGATCGAGATCAATATGAAGCTATTCGAGGAGAGCCGGAATTTCGGTGACCGGGTCACCTTCACCCTGGGTCCCCATGCCATCTATACCGTTTCCGAAGGGAGTTTGAAGTGGGCGGCAGATTTTGCCCGGGACCATGGGCTTCTCATCCACGTTCACCTGTCCGAAACCCAAGAAGAGGTTGAGAACTGTATCCGAAAACAGGGAATGCGCCCCGCTGAATACCTAGGAAAAATCGGTTTTTTGGGGCCGAACGTCATTGCCTGCCACGGAGTCTGGCTCAGCCATAAGGAGATCTTACTCCTGAAGAAACATGGCGTAAAGGTAGTCCATAACCCCATTTCCAATATGAAACTGGCTGTGGGAAAGGCCTTCCCCTATGAGAGGCTGAAGACGGCCGGGGTCACCATATCCCTCGGGACAGACGGATGCTCATCCAACAACAACCTGGATATGTTGGAGAACATGAAATTCGCCTCCCTCTTACAAAAATACCACCACAAAGACACTACTGCCCTTCCAGCCCGCGAGGCTTTCCAGATGGCCACCATCAATGGGGCGAAGGCCTTTGGCTTGAACTGTGGGGAAGTCAAAGAGGGCGCCCTGGCGGACCTAGCCCTGATCGATCTCCAACGGCCCGAATTAACCCCTCATTTTGACCTCTACTCAGACCTGGTTTACTCCGGGAATGGTGGATGCGTCGACACCGTCATTTGCGATGGGAAGGTACTCATGGCCAACCGAAGGGTGGAGAATGAGGAGACCATTCTCGAGGAAGCGAGGCGGTGTGCTTTCGACCTTATAAAGCGGGCGTCTCATTCCAATGGCTGAACAATTCATCGTCGACCGTATGCTGGGAAGGCTGGCCAAATGGCTGAGAATCCTCGGATATGACACTCTCTACTGGCGAGGAAACGACTGGCGGGGGCTCCTGGAAAAGGGAAGGGGTCGAATATTTTTGACCCGCACCACGAAATTACCCCAGGGGGGAAACTTCCAAAGGGTTATCCTGGTACGGGACGACAAACCAAACCTCCAACTGAAGAGTGTAATACGGGAGTTAGGCCTGAAGATCGACGAGCATCGATTCTTCTCCCGTTGTATTATCTGTGACAGGCAACTGGAGAAGATCCCCAAAGAGGAGGTGAAGGGAAGGGTTCCGGATTTCGTCTTCTCCACCTATTCCGAATTCAACTCATGTCCCGGGTGTTCCCGAATCTATTGGAAGGGCACCCACCAAGAAAATATGCGGAAAAAAGTCCTTGAGTTATTGTCTCATTGAGACGGGATTCGGGAACGAGGAAAGAGGGATGAGAATCCTAGCGGGAACGGCAAAGGGGAGGAAACTCACGGCCGTTAAGACGAGAGGGACCCGGCCAACCCGAGACAGCGTGAAGGAATCGATCTTCGGTATGATACAGGGCCACGTGGAAGGGAGCGCTGTCCTGGATCTCTTTGCGGGAACGGGAAATTTGGGGCTGGAGGCGCTCAGCCAAGGGGCAAAAAAGGCCATCTTCGTCGAAAAACACAGAACTTGCCTGAGGGCCTTAACGAGAAACAGGGACCTGTGTGGCTTCCAAGACCGGGCTGAAATCATCTCCCTGGACGTAGAGGTTGCCCTGAGAGTATTGATGCGCAGGGCTGAGAAGGTCGACCTCGTCTTCATAGATCCTCCCTATGGAAGCGGCTACGTGGACAAAGCCTTGCGCTTCATAAATGCCCATGATATGGTAAGAAAAGGGGGGATGGTCGTCGTCGAGCACGGCTCTGCGGAAAGCCCCTCCCCTCAGTGGAAAGGGCTGTCGCTGGAAAAGCGAAAACGGTATGGAGATACGATGATCTCCATCTTTCAACGGCGCTCTTCGTGCCGATCCTCTGAAGTTTGACAAAAGGTGGTTCTCAATGGGAAGGATAGCAGTATATCCCGGATCCTTCGATCCCATCACCAATGGTCATGTCGATATCATCGCGCGGTGTTTAGAAATTTTCGATGGTGTGATCGTCGCCATCGCCGATAACGCGCAAAAGAAATCCCTCTTTACCATCAACGAGAGGGTGAAAATGGCCAAGCTAGCGTTGCAGGACATGCCCGATGTCGTGGTAGAGAGCTTTAGCGGCCTTTTGGTGGATTACGTCAAAAAGACAAACGCCACAGTAATCCTGAGAGGACTGAGGGCCACTTCGGACTTCGAATACGAATTCCAGATGGCCCATATGAACAAGAACCTGAATAGAAAGCTGGATACCCTGTTTATGATGACCGGAAAGGACTACTTCTTCATTTCCTCGAGAACCGTCAAAGAAGTGGCCGGTTTAGGGGGCGACGTGAATGGGTTGGTCCCTGGCATCGTAGCCGAATACCTCGAGAAGAAATTAAAAATCCGCCCCTCAAAATGAGCCTTCGTTGGCGGGCCCTCCGAGAAAGAAGGGGGTTTGCCCAATCCTTTCCGCCATTCCATCGGATCTCGACAAGGAAGAGCATCATCTGAATGGACGAAAGGCCGTGAGGAAGATTCCATGAAACACCTCATCCTCTGTGATTTCGACGGCACTATAAGCATGAAGGATATGAGCTACGAGCTCTTGTGCTCGTTTACCAGAGGGAACTGGGAGGAGATCGATCGACTGTATCGGGAGGGGAAAATCGGCTCCAGGGAGGCCTATGAGCAAATAGCCAGGATTTGCGAGGTAACCCCCGAGGAGATGGAAAGCTTCATCATGGAGCGATCCCTTATCGATCCGTACTTCGGGAGATTCCATGAATATTGTCTTCGCAGGGACATCGATCTGAAAATCGTCAGCGATGGTTTCGACATCTATATCAATCGCATCCTGGAGCACCACGACCTCCCCCCTATACCCGTTTTCGCAAACCGAATTTCCTTCAGAAGGGGCGGGAGAATCCGCTTCGAGCACCCTTGCCATAACCCGGACTGCGGCCTTTGCGGAACCTGTAAAAGGGCAATCCTGCTTGAAGAACGTCCCTTTTACGATCGGATCACATACATCGGCAATGGGTATTCCGATCGCTGTGCCGCTCAGGAGGCGGATCGGATTTATGCCAAGGAGGTTCTCTTCGAGCACTGCGTTCGAGAGGGAATCGATTGCACCTATTTCGACAATTTCGGGGAGGTAATGGACGACCTGTCAAGGCGACCAAAGGGACTCATCTTCGATCTGGATGGAACACTCATCGATTCCTACGAGGCCATCCATATTGGGCTTTTGGAGGCCTTCAACCACTTCACCATTCCCCCCTTACCCTACCACCAACTGCGGGAATACTTAGGGGGGTCGCTGGAGGAAATCTTGAAGTCATTCCTTCCCCCTCATCAAAGAGAAGAGGCTAGGTCCGTCTTCCGTGAAAAATATCGCGACATTTACCTGGACAAAACCTCCCTTCTCGATGGGGCAAGGGACGTCATCGAAGAGCTCTTCCGGAGATCGATTCGATTGGCAGTGGCCTCCAACAAATCGGGGAAATTTTGCCGGAAGCTTCTCGCCCATTTTGAGATCGACCGCTTCTTCAGCACCATCGTAGGGGTTGGAGATGGCTTGAGGCCAAAGCCCTTTCCCGACATGGTTAATACCGTTGTACGAGATTTGGACCTTCATCCCAACGAAGTCATCATGGTGGGAGATACGGTGGAAGACATCAGAGCCGGAAATGCAGCCGGAATAGATGTCTACGCCTTGGGCAGCGGCTACCATCCACTGGAAAAGCTCATACGAGAAAGGCCGAGACGTATATTGAGGGAATTGAAGGACCTCCCTAAAGCCCTCCTCCAAATTTAGTAATCAGTTATCAGTTATCCGTTATCAGTAATCAGTTATCAGTTATCAGTTATCAGTAATCAGCTATCGGTTAACATTTCTAAATCCGCATTCCGTATTCCGCAATCCCAAATCCAAAATCTGCAATCCCCAATCCCTTGCCCGATCAGCCGAAGCGAAACTTCAGGGCGTCTTTCACAAAGCCGATGGGATTATGGATCGTGACCTGATCCGAGCCCGCAAAGAGCAAACCAACCGCCTTGTTCCCTTCCCCATCTACCAGCAGGGAGCCCGAATCCCCACCCTTGGATATGTTCGTGGTGAGAATCTGGTTTGTGAATAGGGCAGTCCTTCCCCCCCCATATCCCACCTGCACCGATGCATCTAAAAGCTGAACGGTTCCCGCGGTCAGGCCCGTCGTCCGGCCGCTCTTCTTCACCTCCATGCCCAATTCCGCTTCCCTATCCCCTGTCACCGATCCGATCTCCAAAATTTCATTGCTGACCAAATCGGTGCTCACGGGCTTTGCCAGGGCACCATCTACCTGATTCGCCTGCTGGACCACTACCGCCAACAATCGATGCTTCGAACCGAAAAGCTTCGCAAGGAAATTGGCCACCCCGGCTGCGGCCTTGGATAAGGGGCATGGAGATGGAGAGGGTTCTGACTCAAATTGGATGGGGACGAACCGCTCCAGATTCGCTATGGTATCCCCAGCCGCGGTACCCCCATCATGGGGCCCTGGCTGGAGGATGGGCTCTCCCTGGGTTCCATCATTGCTGTTGGCCATGACGTGGTTGTTAGATAAAATCAGAATCTCATCCGTTTCCTCGTCCCTTACCAGGACTCCCAAGGTCCCAGCCGTTATCTTATAATGGCCGATACTCACTCCCCCGGGGGCTGGCCTCCACCGATCGGTCCTCGCCTGGAGGGCAACAATCTCGTCAACCTCGATGACGTCCGTAATCACCCCCTCGATTTCAGCCGGAATCACATCCTCTTCCCTCAACTGCTCCGCGGATACCTTTTTCCTGACCATCACCACCAGGGCCATGCGATCCGTCTTAATTCCTTTCGTCTCCTTATATCCGACGCCCATCCCCACCACATTTTTCTTGGCCATAATGGAGGCCCCATGCCTCTCCTTGACCACTCTGATCTCTTTCGCCACAGACAATCTTCTCCCTCCTTATGCGTAGTCTCCCCACCTAACCCGTCAACCGTTTCAACGCCTCCAGGTATTTCTCCCGGGTTTTCTCGATAATCTCCCGCGGGAGCTCGGGGGCTGGGGGTGCCTTGTCCCAATCCAGGGTGAGCAGATAATCCCTCAGGAATTGCTTATCGAAGCTCTTCTGGGGCCCACCGGGACGATATTCATCCTTAGGCCAGAAGCGGGATGAATCGGGGGTAAGTGCTTCATCGATGAGGAGCAGTTTCCCCCCTGAAATTCCAAATTCGAACTTGGTGTCAGCGATGATAATTCCCCTTTTCTCCGCCGTTTCGCGGGCCCTCTGATAAATGGAAATGCTGATCTCCCTGACCTGCTCGGCCCTCTCCTTCCCGACGAGCTCACTCGCCTGCCCAAAGGAAATGTTTTCGTCATGGGCTCCGACCTCCGCCTTGGTGGCCGGTGTGAAGATGGGCTCCTCCAATTTCGAGGATTCCACCAATCCCTCGGACAATCTGACCCCACAAACCTCCCCCCTTGTCTGATATTCCTTCCAGCCGGATCCCGATAGGTATCCCCTCACCACGCATTCGATAGGTAAAGGCTCTGTCTTTCTGACCCACATCGTTCGGCCGGCCAGAATCTCCCGATAGGGCCTACACGCCTCTGGGAAATCCTCCACTTCGGTGGAGATGAGATGGTTGGGGACGATATCCTTGGTGGCCTCAAACCAAAATCGGGAAATCCGGGTCAATACCATCCCTTTATCCGGTATGGGATTGAGCATCACAACATCAAAGGCCGAAATCCGATCCGTTGCCACGATCAAGAGTGTTTCCCCAAGGTCATAGATGTCCCGGACCTTGCCCCTCCCCTTCAAGGGTAAGCCCTCAAAATCCGTCCGAATGACTACTTTACTTTCCATGGTTTTCTCCATTAATGCGTCCTCAAAGTCCGCATCCGGCTGATAGCCCCGGCCACCTCATAAATCCTTGGCTTGGCCAAATTTCCCACCCAGTATGGCAGCAGCATATCGAGCCCCTTTTTCTCCAGGTCCTGAAAACACCTTTCTAACCCCTCCCTCAATGTTGGGCTCCCATGGATATGATGCTGGGTGTAATAATGGATGAACAACCCGATGCTGCGAGTTTGACTCCAATCGACCAACTGTTCCAGGTATGATAGATCAATGGTGGTTCGGCCATAGAGGATCGTCCTCAAACCCTTCGCCTCGATCTTTACCTCCTTTCGACCCTTGCTCGGGTTGAAGCTTTCGATCCTGGGCCTTCGGGAGGTTACCTCCCCAAAGGTCATCCCCCCCTCGTCGATCCTCTTGGTGGCGTGGCGTTCGGCTATCTCCTTGGCCACCTGGGTAACACACCGGGGCTTATAACCATCCATCATGATCACCGTATCAGCAACGTCGAAATAGTCCCCCGATCCCCCCATGACCAGGACTGTGGATACCTTGAGATCCTGATAGAGTTTCTGAACCTTATCCACGAAGGGGGTTATGGGTTCCTTCTCCTTGGCCACCAGTTCTTGCATCCGTTCGTCCCTCACCATGAAATTTGTGGCAGAAGTATCCTCATCGATCAATAACACCCTGGCTTCCATCTCGAGGAATTCCATAATGTTGGCCGCCTGAGAGGTGGACCCACTGGCATTTTCCGTTGAGAACTTCACCGTATCCTTCCCCAGGGGGAGATTGTTGATGAAGGGGCTGATATTGACCTTCTCGATGTTCCGGCCGTCCTCCGCCCGTATTTTCACTGCCCCTGGGTGGGTTGCCACCATCTCACGACCATCCCCGGGGATATGGTTGTAGACACCCCTCTCAATGGCGTTCAAGAGGGTCGACTTCCCATGGAACCCTCCCCCAACGATAAGGGTGACCCCCTCGGGAATCCCCATCCCCGTCACTCGACCCCGGTTCGGAAGTTCAAACTCCACCCCCAGTTCCCTCGGGTAACGGAATGGGATGGCATTGGGCTCCAAGGGGCGATCGTCTACCCCACTCCGCCTTGGCAGTATAGCTCCATCGCCGATAAAGGCTACCAGTCGCTTTTGGGGAAGCATCGCCCTCAGGTATTCCTGATCCTCAGCAACCTCCACATGAGCCCTCACCGCGGAGGGGTCGTGGCTTCGATAAAAAAGGGACTTGTCAACGAGAACGGGAATCTCCTTGAAGAAGATTTCCATGGCCTCCCGCCCCAAAATGGTCCGCCCCATGGCGGGAAGTCCCACCACGAATCGAGCCTCTAACCAATGATCATCCAGCACCACGGCGTTTCGTTCCAGGATCTCCTGCCCCCCACTATCGATATCGATGAGCCCGCTCTTGCCCATTCCTCTCTTTCCTTTAACCACTGCAGCCAGGGCTCGCCGGAATTGTCTGGCGTTATAATCCCCAAAGGCGATCTTCCTGATCTCCTTGCTGTGGAGAGAGGAAGGAAATCCCGCCCGATCGAGGAGAACCCTCGCCCTCACTCGCGTTGGGGCGGCAAATGGATCACCCTGGACGTGATCGATAAACAGGTCAAAGGTCTCGAATCGATATACCCCCTTGATATCCTTATAGGCCTTGTAGCCCCTGCCGTCAATCCGAGCCAAAATATGCCTTAAATCCTCTTTCGTATTCATGAAATCGCAAGAAATTAAGTAGATTTTGGACAAAAATTTCCCGGATTTTTAGAGAACACCGTTGTCCCTGAGCATAATTTGCTGGAGAAGTGAGTTCAACTGCAACACTGCACAACCGAATCACTTTTTATTGAACCGCAGCACTAACCCTTCCTCAACCTTAACCTCAGCCTTGGTTTTAGCATTACCCTCAGCCTCAAACCTCTAGCCTCCCTCCTCCCTCAACCTTAGCCTTAGCCTTAACCTCAACCTTAACCTTCTTTTAACTTCTTCACTCTTCATTCTTAATTCTCAGCCTTAATCTCCCTCTTCTCACAGCCCCAGTTCATCGGATATGGTCCCCATGGCCTTCAGGCTCAGTTCCGCGAACTCTTCCACCGGAATATTGAGCTTTTCACACTTTCGGATGTGCTCCCTGTTGACGTTTCGGGCAAATTCCTTCTGTTTCATCCGTTTCAAAATCGATTTGGGCTTCACGCTGGCGATCTTCTTGTCCGGATAGACCAGGGTCGTTGCCACCGCCATCCCAGTTATACACTCGGCGCAGGTCAGGGCGAAATCCAATTCCGTTTTCCGCTCGATTCCCAATGCCTCGGCGTTATGGGCCTTAATGGCATCAACAATCTCCTGATTCACCCCTTTCTCTTTGAGGATGGCCTCGGTCTTTAAACCATGGTGAGAAGGGTCCTCCCTCGTCTCCTCAAAATCCAGGTCGTGAAGCAGTCCGGCAATTCCCCAAGGCTCCGCATCGAACCCCAGCCTTTCCGCCAACGCCCTCATGATGGCCTCCGTTGCCAAACAGTGCTTTCTGAGGTTCTCGGCTCGTAAATATTCCTGCATCAATTCAAGGGCCTCCTGCCTCGTCACTCCCGCATCCATTTCCCATCCTCCTCTCTTAGATTTAGGGTACATTACCCCGTAAAAAGGGGGTTCGTCAAGTCCCATGGTTGTTGGAGGGTAAAGGTTGGAGGTCTGAGGCAAGGACAATGTCAAAGGTCAAAATTCAACTGTCAAAACCTAATTCGCAGATCTGAAATGTCGACTCTTAACTGTCCATCCTCCACCCTTCATTCCTCATTCTTAATTCTTCATTCCCAACCCTCCATTCTTCACTTGCTTTTTACTACCAACTTTCCTACTGCTTACTGTTCGCCTCTATCCTCTAACCTCCATCCTTTCTTTTCCTTAACCTCAACCTCAACCTTAACCTTCCCTCTTTCCTCACCCTGGATTTCTTGACAAAAATCCCTTATCTTTTTAGAGTAATAGGGGATATCCCGTGGGCCCACATTCATCACTGAGGGGGTTTTATTTGGAGACGGGGTTTTCGGAAGTTATCGCATCGGAGGTTTCCAGGGACTGTTTATTGATTTCCGTTGGACTTCCCGGGAGCTGGAAGAGCCCAGTCACCGAGGAAATCGCTAATTATGAAGGGATTTCAGATCCTGAGGTCGGATTTCATTCGCAGGGAGATCTTGGAGGAGAAGGACATCTTCGACGAGAAAGTGGCCTCAAGCTCGAAGAATAGGATATTGGTATATGAAGAGTTGTTCAAGCGGGCGGTGGCGTTGTTGAAGGAGGGAACAGAGGAGATCGGATATGGGCTTTTTGGCCATGGATCT
>JAUWDQ010000275.1 GCA_030608745.1 Pseudomonadota bacterium
CCAAAATATCAGAAGAAGTGAGGCCAAAATGAATATATCGCGAAGCCTCTCCCACATTCTCGGCCACTGCCGTTAGAAAGGCGACCACATCGTGTTTCGTCACCTTTTCGATCTCCGCGACTCGTTCGACATCGAACCGCGCCTTCTCCTTGATTTCCTTCAACGCCTGGGGGGGAATTTCCCCCATCTCCGCTAATGCCTCACATGCCAGGATTTCGATGCGAAGCCACTTCTTAAGTCTATTCTCATCAGTCCAAATTCGTCCCATTTCCGGGCGGGTATATCTGGAAATCATCATTTTCTCCTTATTGGATTTGAGATAATGGCCATGGGGAAAGAGAATTTGTGTAAGGGGCCTTGAGTAGGAAGAGGGAGACTGTTTTCAACGGGAACTTTGCCTTGAAGCGATGATTTTAGGGATCATGATGGGAAGCAAAGGTCCTCCACAGTTGACGGCTTCGTAAAAAGTCCATCTGCGGCGTTGCGCTTCATCTTTAAGTTACTGCGGCGTACCAGTAAGTACGCCTCATTCCTAAAGATTCTCGCGCCTTGCATCTGGAGCTTTTTACTGTGCCGTCTGATTTATGACTTTTTACGAGACCATCACAGTTCGTTTGAGAAGAAAAGTTCCGTCATCGGTCTTACGTCATTTTACCCGTTGGACCCCAAAAGTCAATACAGTTTGTGGAGGACACCGTTGTTCCTTCACTTCAGTGCAAATCTAAGACTCAGCTGTCGGGCTTAACTCCTGGTGTTGCGGTGCTGCAGTTTTGCAGTGCTGCGGGCATACCCTTCTATGAGCCAGCAATCTGGAAGGGAGGAGGCATGAGCGCGTGTTGACAAAGGGAGGCCGAGTTTCATATCATGATTGCGATGTGACCCTCTGAGGGCAGGTGTAGAACTCGAATGATCATCATAAAATCCAAACGCGAAATCGATTGTCTCAGGCGAAGCAACCAGATCGTTGCCACTGTTTTCCGCGAAATCAAGAAGATGGTGGAGCCGGGTATCACCACCAGGGAGCTCGATCGGGAGGCGGAAAGGTTGATCAGGATGCGCGGGGGGACCCCCGCTTTTAAAGGTTACAAGCCCATGGGTTATCGTTGTGAATTTCCGGCAAGCATGTGTATTTCCGTCAATGAGGAAGTGGTCCATGGCATCCCCGGGCCCCGGAAGTTGAAAGAAGGGGATATCGTCAGTTTAGATGTGGGGGTATTGTTCGATGGATATCACGGGGACGCCGCCGTTACCCTTCCCGTCGGCACTGTCAGCGAGGAGGCGAAGAGGCTGATAGAGGTGACGGAGAGGGCTTTGTACCTGGGGATAGAAAAGGCCAAAGCTGGGAATCGCCTCTCTGATATCTCCCATTCCATTCAGGCTTATGCGGAGGGAGATGGATTTTCCGTGGTGAGGGATTTTGTGGGCCATGGGATCGGCAAGTCCCTTCATGAGGATCCCCAAATCCCCAATTTCGGGCCTCCTCATCAAGGGCCGAGGTTGAGGCAGGGCATGATCTTTGCCTTGGAGCCCATGATAAACGCGGGAGCCTGGCAGGTAACGAGATTGGCGGATGAGTGGAGCGTCGTCACGGCCGACGGGAAGTTATCGGCGCATTTCGAGCACAGCATTGCGCTGACGGATGGGGATCCAGAAATCCTAAGCATCGGTTGAACCGAAAAAGGTCGCCCTTCACTGCTCAGAAATATTTGCGCAGGGGAGAGAATACACGAAAATCCGAAATTCTAATTTCTAAACCCTAAACAAATACGAAGCACTAATGATCAAATTACCAAAACGTTTAGGATTTGCGCATTTGGATTTAGATATTGTTTAGTATTTAGTGCTTCGGATTTAGGATTTATTCCTTGTCTGACTGCAGCACCGCATGACCGCAGCACTGCGAAAGCTTAGAGTTTATACTTGAATTTCCTCAGCAGGTCTTTCCGCCAGGCCACTCCATCGTCTTTTTCCACCCCTTTGGGCGGGAAACCATCGATTACCCCCATAATACCCCTGCCCTGCTCTGTCTCCGCAATGATCACCTCCACGGGGTTTGCCGTAGCGCAATAGATGGAGCAGACTTCCTGGCACATCTTAATGGCGTTGAGCACGTTGATGGGGAAGGCGTCCCTCATTACCACCACGAAGGCGTGGCCGGCGCTGACCTCCATGCCCATGGCTTCCGCCATCTTTTTGAGATCCTCATCATTCCCCTCAAGCCTCAACAGGCAGGCTCCGGAGGCCTCGCAAAAGGCGATGCCGAATTTGGCATTGGGCACCGTGGATGCCATGATTTCATAGAGATCCTCTACGGTCTTGATGAAATGGGTTTGGCCCAAGATTATGTTATGGCCCTCCGGAATTTCCAATTTCACCGTCTTCAATTCCATTTCACCTTCCCTCCCTTTCCCCCTCTCGGATCATCCCCTCGATGAGTTCCCTGCTGGGATGTTCAGGAAAAATCTCGAGGGCCTTCCTGAAATAGAGGGCTGCCTCCTTTCGGTTTCCCATATCGTAGTAGGTTGTTCCCAGGTTGATATACGGTAGGTAAAAATTGGGGTCGAGTTCAATGGCCTTCTTGAAGGCCTCAATCTCCCTTTGCCTCCACTCGAGGCTCCTCAACTGTGAGTATTTGCACCGGTACGCCATCCCCAGGTAGTTATATCCCACTGCCGAGCGAGGTTCCTTTTGCAGGCCTTTTTTATACTTCTCGATTCCCTCATCGCATTTGCCCTTTTGGGTGAGTGCGGCCCCTTCCTCAAAATAGGAGGTGGCGCCTTTTTTATTCTGTAACCCCGTGCAAGCAGCGAGGACGGTCAAAATAGCGAGGATAGGAAAAATAATCTTCCAACCGGATTTGTTCATCCTCAATAAAATCATCCCTTCTTCTCCATAAGCCTTGCGGGGAAACCCCCTTTTTTCGAATCCCTCACCCTTTCGTGGGGCCCTATCTATAAGATCAACGGCAGGGAGAGATAATTAAACACTTCGATGTATACCACGTGCTCGGGCCGTGGTCAATAAGGTCCCAAAATTAGACATAGAAACTGGTACAGTTCTTGCCACCCCTTTTGAGGGTTTTTTGAAGCGATTAGGACCACCCTTAGAGGAGAGTTAGCAAAAAAA
>JAUWDQ010000079.1 GCA_030608745.1 Pseudomonadota bacterium
GTCCTGGTGAATGCCGCAGAGGGAGACATAGATGAGGCGTTTGCTTTCTCCGGGGAAAACGCTTACAGGTGCAACGAGATCGTTCCGGTCAAACAGCTCATTGATCAATTGGCCGAAGAGACTGCCTACTACCTCAGGAAAGACGTGGAGTGACAATGCCAGACGAGAAAGGGATCGTTGTTACCGGTATCGGGGTCTTCACTTCCATCGGGTGCAACAGGGCTGATTTCTGGAACGCTCTCACATCGGGATAATCCGATATTCAGCGCATTCGGGCATTCGACCCGGATGGGCACCTGAGCCAGATCGCCTCTGAAATTATCCCATTCAACCCTGAAGACTTTATCTCCCGCAAGCAGGCCCGCAAGACGGCCAGGGTCTCGCAGCTTGTCTCATGTGCTGCAATTGAAGCGGTGAAGGATGCCGGACTTGACCTCGAAAGCGAGAACCTGGCGAGGATCAGGTGTGTCATCGGGTCGGCAGCCGGGGATTACGCCAACATCGAAGAGCAGCACCTCAGATTCCAGCAGAAAGGGCCGGGCTCTGTCAATCCTCTGTCGATCCCTCGGATCATCCCTAATATGCAGCATGCAACGCAGCGATCATCCTGGGGGTTCAAGTGATAAGTGATAAGAACTCGCTTTTTGATAGGGGAAATATAGGAGTAATGGGGTTGTGTGTCAAGAAAAATAAGTCACAATATATGGGGGTCTTGGGTTATCCGGCAAATCAATACAAGATTAGAATCGCAAATAAATAGAATGGCCTCCGTCTCAGGGCCCGTTAAAGGCCGGGCAACCCTAAGGTCTATTAGACACCAGTGGGTAATTGGTTAACACCGTTGTCCGTTAGCGTAATTTGCTGGAGAAGTAGGATACCCATTGAGGGTGAGCTTCTCAAGCTTTTTTACCCGACTCAGTTAGGATCTGCGGCGGCCCCTTGAACTGGAGCGTCCGGATGGGGAATGGAATCTCAATGCCCTCCTGGTTATACCGTTTATGGAGCCTTTTGATGAACTCGTGAGTCACCAGGTATCTATCTACATACTCCTGCACTCGCAGGATTACGGTGAAGTTGATGCTGAAGTCATCGAAGGTGTGATAGCGAATGAAAGGCTCAAATTCCTTCACCCCTCCCGGCGTATCCCGCAAGACCTCCCCTGCTACCTCCACCGTCACCCTCTCCACATGGTCCAGATCGCTGTCATAGCCGACCCCCACCTGAACGCGGGCGGCCATCTCCTTCTGAGGACGGTAGTAGTTGATGATCTGGCTGTTCACCACCCTGGAATTGGGGATGATGATTGTGTTGTTGGGAAGCATCCGGATACGCGTATTCCGCCACCCTATTTGACTGACGTATCCCTCCTCCCCCGATTCCAGCTTGACATAATTCCCCACAGAAATGGGCCTGGCACCAAAGATATGAAGACCCGCAAAGAAGTTGGCAAGGGTATCCTGGAGCGCCAGAGCTATTACCAATCCTCCAATGCCCATGGAAGCCAGAAAAGGGGTGATGGTTATGTTCAATCGGTCCAGGATAATCAGGGCGGCCAAGCCCAAAATAACAATTCGGATGAGGGACTTCAGGGCTCCGGCGGATGTGGCGATGAAGTGGACCTTCTTGCTATACCAGCTCATTCCCTCGATAAAGAGCTTGTCCAGGAAGAGGTAGCCTGCGAGAATAAGGAGAATAGTCAAGAGAGCCGTGCCGTATTTGGCCACTTTGGGTGAAAGAGGGACAGCATCGAAAAACACCCTTAAGCCTATGCTCACCAGGAAAAGGATCAATGGAAATTCCAGGGCGTTCACCAAGAAATCATCTAGGGCTATCTTGGACTTCTGGGCCTTTGCCCTGAGGTACTTCATGGCTATGGGAATCACGGAGAAAACCAGCCCAAGCCAAATGATCAGGCCCCCGGATGGGACACCCCAGGTTTTGAGAAATTCCATGGTTCTTTCCTCCTATCAGCCTTCTATCTCCCCGCGATGACACAGCTGAGAAAAATATTGCAAGGAACGAGATTGAGGGATATCCTCCCTTGCCCTTCGCCCCTCGGAATCGCCGGCATCCTCACCGGGAGAAAGGGAACCGGATCCCCCCCCTGTCCCACTACTTCCTAAACGCCGGACTCCTCTTTTCCAGAAAGGCTGCAATGCCCTCCTTGGCCGCTTCGGTGCACGCAACCTGGCCAAAGGCCTTGTAACCCACCTCCAGGGCCTCTGCGAATGTGGGGGTACGGGCGGCGTCCTGGATGGCCTTGGAGATGATTTCGACCACCTCCGTGCTGAGGGGAAGTTTCCCGGCCACGGGCCTCTCCACAAACTCCATCTCGGCGATCTCTACGGGGCCATCGGGAATGTGTTCCACCTTCCCCACGAGGTTCTTCACTTCCTGGACAGCGGAGGTGATGAGTTCGGCATAGTCGTTAGCAAGGTGACTAATAATGCCTATTTCCAACGCCTCTTCCGCGGATAATCGCTTCCCGAACCGTATCATGTCGTGAAAGACCTTGGAAGAAGCGGGCCATCTCCTATAGGGAACAACCATACCACCGATTCCGGGCAAAATCCCCAGGGTAACCTCGGGAAATTGAAAATAGGCACCCTGGGTAGCCACAAGTCGGTGACAGCGCATAGCCAGCTCCGCTCCGCCCCCCAAGGCCATACCATTAACGGCTGCCACGACGGGTTTTTCCGTCTCATCGATGAAACGCAGCAATTTGGAGCAATCCCTCGAATACTGAATCGATGCCTCTGCATCGCCCAATAATTGGGGGAACTTTCCGACCTCTGCCCCTGCGCAGAAGGCCCTTTCCCCATAGCCCGTGATGACGAATCCCATCACCGTGGGGTCATCCTCACCATCCTTTAATACCTCCCAGATCTCGTCGTTGACCTCGTCATTGAGTGCGTTCATAAATTGGGACCGGCGGATGGTGATGATCTTTACCCCATTCATCTGATCGACCAAGAGGTGCCTCTTGAAGTCCTGATATGCCGATATCTCGCCTTTGGGTCCAGGCATTCCCGGACGATCCTTCTGAAATTGCTCGATGATCCGTCTCGTCTCACCTTCCCCCAGATCCCTCATGATGTCGAAGGGACCCTTTCGGAAGCCCAGGGCAATCTGACAGCCCAGGTTGAGGTCTTGGAGGGTCCCAATTCCCCGGTTGATAATATCGAAGCATTGGGAGAAGAGGACCCCAAGGAGCCTGTCCCTTACCCGCCCCCTCATGTCATCGGGGACTGCCACCCCGCTCCCAGGCGAGGGGACTGCCCAACCCTCCACCGAGTGAAAGATCTTTGCAGGCCTATAGTGCTGGCCCTCTTCCATCTGCAGGGTGTTGGTCTCGACGATGATGGGATTTCCCCTGGCCAGATTCAAAACATAGAAGGGACCGGCGTAGACGAACTCCTCGGCCACCTTATCGATTTGTGATGCGGTGGCGGTATCCAAAAGCATCGCCGCATCATTACACCAGTTATCGAAGACCCTGTCCAGGATGAAACAGATCTCACTCTTGGAGATGATGGGGGTCTTTCCGGTGCGACAGAACATCCAGGCCAGATAGTCCACAACCTTCCGGTCAACCTTCTCCCAGGTTATCACCTCCACCGCGGGGTTCCTCCAGGCAGGGGCAAAGAAGTGGATAATTGTGGCCCTTTCGGGCCGCTTTACCCCTGAAAAGATCCGTTCCGCCGGAATGGAGCTGGTATTGGAGGTAATAGTAGTTTCTGGGCTCACGATTTCCTCAACCTGGGCGAAGATCTTCCTCTTGATTTCCAGGTTCTCGGTGGCAGCCTCGATAACCAGGTCTGCCCCCTTGATTTCCCCATAGTCCATGGTGTAATGGATGTTGGTCCCCACTGCCCTCGATTTCTCCTCGGTCATCTTCTTTTTTTCGATCGCCTTTTGAATGTATCCCTCTATCCTCTTTTGGGCATTTTCAAGGGGCTTCTCGATGATATCAACCAGGTAGAGCTTAATATCGGGTAGCGAACTCTTGAGGTAATACCCGATGTCAGGCCCAATGGTGCCAGCCCCAACCATGGCCACCACCTTCGGCAACGGTCTCTCGGGTTTCGCGATAAGGGGATTGTAGTAGTTGGGGTAAAGGTCAGATACCATATCCCATTCCTCCTTCGCGTTGATGGGAAATAACGAAAAGGCCTCTGCTAGGGCTATCTCACTCGGTATCCCAATCTATCGTATTGAACTCATTGAGTCAACAATTTGCAGCCTCTGCCCTCCCCTCGGTTTTTGGTATCAGTCCTCTTTGCAGAAAATCGTTAAGCCGAGGAAGGGGAGCCTTTGTATTGCCGATTGGAACTGGGGAAAGTCTCTTTCATGAACAAAATGGCAATGAAGGCGATGATTGTGGCGATTAAGCATGCGAAAAATGCCCAACTATAGGCGGAAGCCGGGTAAACCCCACCTACTTTCCCTACCTTGTCCAGAATCGCTCCCATCAAGGGTTGAAAAACCGCCCCGCCAAAGAAGGGGAAAAGGTTGACGGTACCAGTAGATGTCCCGGCGATGGAAGTCGGGAAAAGCTCTTTGGTCGCCGTGAAGGCGATGACGACGATACTGCCGGAAAAAACTCCTATGAGAAAGCAGATGAAGGCAAGAATCGTGGTGTTCAGTCGGGCGGTAAAGAGTGCCAGGGGGATCCAGACCAAGATGAGGATAATCGCACTGCCAATGAGAACGGGTTTTCGCCCCTGAAGGACTCGATCGGATATGAAACTCAGAAGGGGGCTCCCGATGATCAATCCCACGGCGATCATCATGAGGATATTGGCCGTTTCGGCTTTGTTCAAACCGTAAACCTCCATCATGAAGGGACCGCCCCAGAGACCTCCGAAGCCGAAAAGGGTCCCGTCGCTGAAGAAGAACCAGACGGCGAGGGGCCAGAAGTACCGTTGGTAAAGAACGATCCTCATTCCCTCCAAAAGCCCGACCTGGCTCTCCCCCGGAACGGTTTTGGATTTCGCGGAATCCATTTCCGTTAGAGATGGTAACCCCATGTCCTGAGGGCGGTCACGGATGATGAACCAGGAAAGGATGGCCAGAAGCAACGTCCCTGTTCCAATGATTATGAATCCCTTTCTCCAGCCCACCCAGAGGGTAAGCAGTGCAAGGGGTGTTGAGGCGAAGAGCCAGCCAAGCCCCCCAATAAGCATCAGGATAGCCGTCACCATAGCGAACTCCCTGGCGAAAAACCATTCGGCAAAGATTTTCATCGCTGGGATGAAGATGACGGCGACCCCAAGGCCCACCAAAATCCGTGCAAAAATGGCCAGCGACAGGGTGGGTGCAAGGCCGAAGAGCACCGCTCCGAGGGAGGCGACCAAGGTGAACAGCGCCACTGCTTTCCTGGGTCCAAGGGAATCCGACAGCAGCCCCGCGGGAAGTTGCATGATGGCATAGGGATAAAAGTATGCAGAGGCTAACACCCCCAGGAGGGCACCACTAACATGAAATGCTTCGGTTAGCTCAGATGCAACTACCGCTGGTGAGACGCGATGGAAATATACCAAGACATAGCCGACGGCAAGGACAATGAAGATGAACCAGCGGTACCTGAGGAATTTTTTGTGACCATTTTTTGTCTTCATCCCCATTTCACCTTTTTATAAAGATGCTTCTGTTCGAGGGAATAGAAACAATATTCTGTGGAAGTACCGAGGAAAGGGAGATTAGAAGAAAAGTGCACTTTTTCGGGCGCGTTGTCAAACCCTTTTCGTCTTTGACAAAGGCAGGGGTTGATGTTAGCTTTCCTTTTAGAATGGAAGATATCGAATATGGACAGAAAAGATTCGTCGAAGTTGCCGTCGGGCTTCCCGTTGCAAAGACCTTCTATTATGAAATTCCATCGGGTTTGGGGGAAGGTTTGAGGCTTGGAAGCCGGGTCCTCGTTCCCTTCAAGGGACGCAAGGTGACTGGATATGCCATTTCATTCCCGGTCGATCTTACGGATTATCCAAAATCCGATGGACCTAAGTCCATTTTGGATATCCTCGATGAAAGGCCTCTCTTCGACAACCGGATGCTAACCTTCTACCGCTGGATTTCAAATTATTATCTCTATCCCTTGGGACAGGTTATCAAGGGGGGATTGCCGCCTGGGATCAACCTGGAAAGCCAGCAACTATTAAGCACCACGCCGAAGGGAAGGGCCCTTCTGGAGTCGGGCAAACTAACCCAAGAGGAGCTCACGATTTTGAGGACCATTGCCGATCATGGCGAGATGCCATTGGAAAAAGGGACGAAACGATTCCCCCATTGGCGGGTGTACTCCTTAAGGAAGGCAGGCCTCATTCAGATCAAGCTGGGATTGAAGGATATCCGTGTGAAGCCCAAGGGGGAGAAGGTGGTAAAGTACCAAGGGGAAAGGGGATCGGAAGATGCATATCTCTCTCCGAAGGGGAAAGAAGTGCTGGCCTTTATCCGAGAGATGGGCGAGATTTCCCATGCCTCTCTTTGTGCGAAGTTTAAAGGGGCCTCTCGCATCGTGAAGAGGCTAAAGGAGAGCGGGGTTATCTCCGTTGAAACCCGGGGAATTTATCGAGACCCTCTTTCTGACCTAATCACCGGGGAGAATTGGAGGCCGGAATTGACCCCGAAACAGGTCAAGGCCTTGGAGACAATTGTGAAGGGAATCGATTCTTTTCGATTTTCCCCCTTTCTCCTATACGGGATTACGGGAAGCGGTAAGACGGAGATTTACCTGAGGGCCATTGAAAGGGTGGTGAAGGGGGGAAGACAGGCTATCGTTTTGGTCCCCGAGATCTCCCTGACCCCTCAGCTCATCGGGCAGTTTCTCGAGCGGTTCAGTGGGCGGGTAGCCACGCTGCACAGCGGGCTCTCCAGGGGTGAGAGGTATGATGAGTGGAGGAGGATCCGAGAGGGAAAAGTGGATATCGTCATAGGGGCTCGTTCGGCCATCTTCGCCCCCTTCGAGCGCTTGGGGATGATTATCGTCGACGAAGAGCATGAAACCTCCTATAAACAGGAGGAAAAGCTGAGGTATAATGCCCGGGACCTGGCGGCGGTCAGGGCAAAATCGTGTGATGTGGTGCTGATACTCGGTTCGGCCACCCCCTCTCTGGAGGCGTATCACAACGCGGTGGAGGAAAAGTTCCAACTCCTAAAGCTGGACGAGCGTATTGAGGGGAGGTCCCTGCCCTCCGTTGAGATCGTCGACATGAGGAGGGAGGAAGGAAAAGGTATCATCCTCTCGGAGAAACTCCGGAATGCTCTCAGGGAGAACCTGGCCATTGGAAGGCAATCCCTCCTCTTTTTGAACAGGCGTGGGTTCGCCAGTTTCATCCAATGTCCGGATTGTGGATTTGTATTTAAATGTCCCAATTGTAGCGTATCGTTGACCCACCACTTTCGCGGCAAAAAACTCATTTGTCACTATTGCAACTATGCCATCGTGGTCCCGGACCTCTGTCCCGACTGCCAGTGTTACAGGATTCGCTCCTTCGGCATCGGGACCGAGAGGGTGGAGGGGGAGATTCGCAAAATGTTTCCCCAGGCAACCGTGGACAGGATGGATAGGGACACGACCAGGAAGAGACGGTCTCACCAGAGGATATTGAAGAAGGTAAGATCCAGGGAAACCGATATCCTCGTTGGGACCCAGATGATCGCCAAGGGGCACGATTTCCCAAACGTCACTTTGGTAGGTGTTATATGTGCTGATCTCTCGCTGAACTTTCCCGATTTTCGGTCCTCGGAAAGGACGTTTCAACTATTGACCCAGGTGGCTGGGAGGGCAGGACGAGGTATGAATCCGGGCAAAGTGATCATTCAGACCTTCAACCCGGACCATTACAGCATTCAGATGGCAAGGGATCAGGATTTCACTAAATTCTATCGGGAGGAACTGCGGTTCAGGAAGGAGCTCGACTATCCCCCTTTTTCACGGTTGATCAATGTCAGGATCGAGGCGACTAGTCAGAAGAGATCGGTAAAGGCCGCTGAAGAAATGGGGGAATGGGGGAGAAGGCTGTTGAGGAAAAGGTCTTATGGAAGAGGGATAGAAATACTGGGGCCATCTCCAGCCCCCCTGGAGAAGATCAAGGGGAAACACCGATACCAGATGCTCATAAAGGGAAACCGGGCGAATATCCTCCATCGATTCGTGGAGGAATTGGTTGGGGAAACCAAGAAGCGATGGCCTGGAAGGGGAATCAGCCTGACAGTCGACGTTGACCCCATTAGCGTGATGTAAAAGATGTTAAAGATCTCCCCATATGATATGGAGCCATTTACCCAGGGAAGGTGGCGTCAACCTCGCGCCCGAAGTCGATAAATATCAAGTGGTGGTAGCCCGGAGCGGTTATCTGGACAGGATGACCTTCCACATTGCATTGGTTAATGAATCGATAGATAAGGCCCTCCTTAAAGGAGGGCTGGAGAGGGATATCCAAGACACCCTCAATCTGAAGGGAGAGATCGAGTTTGTGGGCAGAGGGGTGATCTTCGACAAGCATAACAAGATCAAGGGCGAGCGGTGTCCAACGTTATTGGCCCCTATGTTCGTGAAAAACCCAAAATTTCGGCTTCATGTTTTCCGCCCTGGCATAGGTGGGCGTCAATTCCATCGCCATTAGCGCCTCCATCTCCAGCGACTCCTGTGTCGTGGATGCAGGGGAGACGGAAGCCGCCCTGGATGTCTTAAACGAAGCCTTCGAAGCACCCCAGCAAGTCAAAAAAAGGCCCGGGACATATTGACCTCTCGTGGGCTGACGAAACACAGCCTTCGGTGTTCAGAACTGCTTCATTCAGCTCATCAAGGCCCTTTCTGCCTTTTCGGGAATCATGAGTACATCCTCTATAAGTGTGCATGTTGCATCACCTTGAAGTCTATGCTATTCACCCGGTATGGCACCTTACGACAAACTCTTTATCTATGAGGTATCCGGTGAAGTCTCCGTGAATTCGGATATTTTCGGACGGCATTTCATAGGGTGTTGGAATGAGGGAGGGAACTCATTTCTCTTTTTTCCCCGACAACACGATGCGGAGGTAAGAAAGTGGCTGGGGCATCAGGGTGGGGGAAAACTGGTCTCTCGGCATGTCATGGATTATAGGGATTGGCAAGCAGGGGAGGATCTCAAGGCTTTTCGCATCGAAAAGCTCACTATCTGTCCCTCATGGGCGGAAACGGAAATAGCAGAGGGCGAAATCCTCATCCGTCTCGATCCGGGGGTAGTCTTTGGAACGGGTCTCCACCCCACGACTCGAGGATGTCTCAAAGCCCTCTGGGATATCTACCAGATGGACACTCCCCGGAAGGTCCTGGATATCGGAACGGGAACCGGAATCCTGGCTATTTCCGCCGCCAAGCTCGGGGCCCGAGAGGTCCTGGCCATTGACCATAATAAGCTGGCCGTTGAAACGGCCCAGAGAAATGTCCTACTCAACGGAGTCGAGGACCGGGTGAAGGTAACCCAGGGAGAAGCGGAGGCCTTTGGAGGGGAAAAAACCGATATGGCCCTTGTCAACCTTCACTTCCAGGCGATCGATGCTCTTCTCAAGCGGGAACAGTTCTTTTCTAGATATTGGACTGTCTTATCGGGACTCTTCCAAGGACAAGTCAATGGGGTTTTGGCAACCTTGGAAAAATGGCAGCTAACAGTACACGATAGAATGGAGGAAAGCCGCTGGGTCACCCTGGTTTTGAGGGAGACTCCGCCTAATGAGGCACCAGGTTATTCGATACACAAAGGTCGGGATACGTATACCTAAATTCCACAAACCCAAGAAATCCATCAAAAAAGGCCTGATCCCATGTACCATGTAGACGAAAGGAGTTGATTATGAAAAAAATCGATCACATGACAGTTGCTGAAGAAGCGATGGCACAGATCAAGGATGGAGCCTTCTTAACCGTAAAGGCTGGTGAGGCTTTAAACACCATGGCCATCGGCTGGGCCACCTTCGGTTTTATCTGGAAGAAACCAATCCTGATGGTGGCAGTCCGGAATTCCCGGCACACCTATGGGATCATCGAGAAAGCGGCCGATTTTACCGTGTCCGTGCCGTTGAAGGACATGGACGATGCCATAATGTGCTGCGGCACAAAATCCGGGCGGGATTATGACAAATTCAAGGAGTGCAACCTGGAGCTCAAAGAAGCTCAGAAGGTCGTCTCCCCCATTATCAACGCGCCGGGGCTTCATTTTGAATGTAAAATCGTATTCAAGGCCGCCATGGATCCGGCGTGTCTCGCCGAGGAATACGAGAAGCTCTATCCCAAAAAAGACTATCACACGCTTTATTTCGGAGAGATCCAGGACTGCTACGAGATTGAGTAGGGGTGCAATCGAGATCAGCAGCGAGCGTCACCGCGCCCGCTGCATTGATTTGATAGACGCCATCCTGGAATGTAACATACTGGCGTTTCATATGTTGGTCCAATCAACATCCACGAAGTTCAACCGACGGGCTGTTTCGCTTAACGTCGGCAAAAAATTCATGAAATCCATCGAACTGATTTAGACGTTTGATTTTACCTCCGGTATGTAATTAGAAGGAAAAAGGGGACGTTGTTGACTAGCTTGAATTACTTTTTTTCCGGTGATTTATTCAACATAGTCAACAACGTTATATTATAAGATATCAAAAGGTTATACCCCAGAGGGTAAAACAGAAAAAAAATATTACCAGTCTACCAAAAAAGAAAC
>JAUWDQ010000107.1 GCA_030608745.1 Pseudomonadota bacterium
CGAGCATTTCAATTTTCTTCGCTCCGTGGGCTAAAGTGATCTTACCCGTCTGAAGCTCTACATCCAATATGGCTCGCAAACTGCGCCAGAGTTGACGTTTCAAGCCGATCAGCTGCTGACGCGGATCTCGGACGTATCCCAGCTCATCCAAAAGTCGCTCCGCATAACAGGCCCATCCCTCGTAAAAGAGGGGTGATTCGATCTGGCGGCGGATCGGGTTGGAATGATGAATGCGAAGATGATCCAAAATGTGGTGGCCGGGATACGTCTCATGGGCCGATAGATAACCACAATGACTGGATATCAGCGGTAAATCCTCTCTTCCAGGGGTAATGTAAAAAATACCATGGCCTTTGGTATTGCCGGTTAAGGGGGGCCTGTACGAAGCTGTGGCCCTGAGGGATTGTAGATAGGATGGGGTTTGCAGAACAGTGAGCTTCTCTCCAAAGGGAAAGCTCATAATGTCCTGGGAGTAAAAGAAACGCCGGAGGCTCTTTACCTCCTTCTGATATAATCGCATCACTTCTGCAGGGGAAGACACAGAAGGAAGCCCTTCGTAAAGGATAAGGTTCCAGGTCTTGCGGCTGTCAATTTTCCTGGCCAATGCACGGATCTTCTCTTGAGTCTTTTGATAGACGTATTGAGCTATCTCTCGGATTTCCTCAGGGGATTTTGGATAACCCAGGCTGATAGTAAGGATTTTTTTGAGGCCATCCTCTCCGATGGCAAAAGTGTTCATAGAGGGTAATTGAAGCAACTCATTTTTGTATCCTTCCCAGGCTTCCACTACCTCTCGGTTTTTTGCAAGAAGCTCCTTATTCTCTCCAAACCTCTCCTCAATAAAGGCCCTGATATCATGGTTGTGGAAGTGAAGTGCATCCTGGGCCATATTGAGAGCAACCTTCAGGGAAATCTCAGAAGGGGAGCGGAGATTTTTCACTGCCAAACTGAGAAAGGAGGGGATTTGGGCAAGAAGGGTGGAGAGATTTGATTTTATTTGGCCCCTTGCGCTGGTCCTTTGGGAGAGAACCTGGTCCATTGCAAAGAGGGGAACTTTTACATAGAGGGTTGGGTCATTTTGCCAACCCCTTGCGTCATCGTACTCCCTGATAAAGCTTTCAATGCTCTGCTTGAGGAAGAGGCGATCTATTTCTCCCTCCACGTCATCTCGTTCTTCTGGTGAAATTTCACGTAAAAGGTTTCGCACATATCTAATATGATCCTGAATTCTCTCCGGGGTAAGCTCATCTAACCTGCTGAGATGGCCAATGGCGACCTCTGAGCGGGGAAGGTAGTAGAATTCATCACTGGCACACTGCTGGGGGAGATGCCTTCCAATATAGCTGAAGTAGTCACTGGCTATTACGTCGAGGGACCTCTTTTTCTTTTCCGTATTTTTCATGGAAGGACTATCTCTCTACTAGACTATTCTTTCCAAGGAATAATTCCAAAATCCAAAGTCCAAATGCCAAATAAAATCTCAATCGTTAAATGTCAAAACTTTTCATAGTCTGGATACCTAAATACCCAAACTGATCACTGGATCGACGACCTGCCCAATCAATAGGACTTCTTTGTGCTTTGTCATTTGGCATTATTTTGAACTTTGCCTGCCCCGTGAAATGTTAGAGCTATTTCACCGGGGAGCTTTGGCATTTGGCATTGCTTACTTTTTTTAACCCCTGTGGGCTGAAAATGACAAGAATTCGCCTTAAATATCGCGATTATAGGGGAAAGGGGCCTGTGTGTCAATCAAGGAACCCATCCCCGTCTTGCAGCCAAAAGAATTAAACGTTTCCGGGTATTTAGGGTCTCTGTATTTAGGGTCTCTGAGGTGGGGAACACTTGTCCCTCGCAAACGAGTTTGGGCGCTGCCATAAATGACAGTGCTGCGGTGCTGCAGTGCTGCAGTCAAACAAAAGTGCTGCGGCGGTTCGGTTTGGAGGATGGGATTACATAGAGGGACAACGAAATCCTCCAGAAAGCCAGGGAATTCCGGTTTATTTCAATCGGAATTTCCGAGCTCTTGTGGTAAAATTAATTGAATAACTCGTCACTCACGGTTAAGATGGAATGTTTCAGAAAAATTTCCAAAGAAATTTTTAATCCTCGGAAAGGTGGAAAAAGACAAAAAAGCTAGAACGCACGGGCTAAAAGAAACGGTGTACCTTTCGGTTTACAGCATAGGATTAAAACCATGAGAAAGGTTCTCGGAGTACTCATCGTCCTGGTACTTGTTGGCCTTCTGGGCTGGCAAGTCTTCCGAAGAGCCTCTATGTCGCTCAAGGATTCTCCACGTCGGCATCGATCCGTCGCCGTAGCCGTTGAGGTAGCTCCCGTCCAAAAGGCCACGATCCACGACGTGGGGTTTTTCACAGGGTCTCTGGTGCCCAAGTCCTATTTTGCCGTCGCCCCGAAGATCGCTGGCCGGCTGGAGAAACTCCTGGTCAATATCGGTGACCGCGTCAAACGGGGGCAATTGATTGCAGTGCTCGATGATGAGGAGTATGCCCAGCAAGTCGAGCAGGCTCGGGCGGAACTGGAGGTTGCGAAGGCGAACCTAATAGAAAAGCGTAGCAGCCTGGATGTTTCCAGGCGCGAATTTGAGAGGGCCCAGGCCCTGCGCCGGAAAAAGATAGCCTCCGAGTCGGAACTCGATGTTGCCCAAGCCCAATACAAGGCCCAAGATGCCAAGCACAAGGTCGCCCTGGCTCAGGTGACACAGAAAGAAGCTGCGCTGAAAGCAGCCCAAGTACGATTGTCCTACACGCAAATCAAGGCATCGTGGGAGGACGGCGATGAAACCAGGGTCGCCGGTGAGAAGTTTGTAGACGAGGGGGCGATGCTTAAGGCCAACGCCCCAATCGTTTCCATCCTTGACATTCATTCCCTGACAGCCGTGATTCATGTCATCGAGCGAGACTATTCAAAGGTTCGGGTGGGCCAAAAGGTGGTTTTGACCACTGATGCGTTTCCCGGCAGGACGTTTACCGGCAAAATCGTTCGCATAGCGCCTCTGCTAAAGGAAACCTCTCGCCAGGCGAGGGTGGAGATCGAGGTTCCCAATCGAGACCGACTCCTTAAACCCGGCATGTTCGTCCGCGCTCACATTGAGTTCGCCAGGCACGACGATGTGACGGTGGTCCCCCTGGCTGCTCTGACAAAACGCAATAATCAACAGGGCGTCTTCCTGGTGGACACTCAAAACATGAAAGCTCACTTCGTTCCCGTAACATTAGGCATTGTTAATGGTGAGCTGGCCGAGGTGGCCAAACCCTCACTTTCCGGATCAGTCGTGACCCTGGGTCATCACCTTCTTGAGGACGGCTCCGCCATCACTTTGCCGGACACGAAACAGATGAATTCATCTCCGCGCCGACGCAAGCCCGACGCACCGAAAAGTGACAGACGAAGTCGGTCAAGGGAAAAACAATGAAGCTCTCTCAATTTTCTGTCCATCGCCCTATCTTCACGATCATGGTGGCCCTGATCGTAATTATCCTGGGTGGGATATCCCTGATCCGCCTTCCCATCGACCTGATGCCGGATATCACGTATCCGACCCTCAGCATCTCCACTGACTACGATAATGCAAGCCCGGAAGAAATCGAGGAGTTGGTGACCCGTCCCATCGAAGAGGCAATGAGCGCAGTTCCCGGCGTTGAAGAGGTCTCCTCAAACTCAACGGAAGGCAGGAGCAAAATCCGCGTGTCCTTCACCTGGGGCACTGACCTGGATGCGGCAGCCAACGATATTCGTGATCGCTTGGACCGTGTGATACCGCGTTTACCGGATGATGCGGAGCGACCGAGACTGCGCAAATACGACCTAGCCAGCTTTCCCATCCTCATTCTTGGCGCGGCAAGCAAATTGGAACCGGTGCAGATGCGTCGGATTATCGACGATCAGGTCAAGTACCGCATTGAACGCGTGCCCGGCGTGGCCGCACTTGATATACACGGGGGCCTGGATCGAGAAATCCACGTTAATCTCTACGCCAACAAAGTTAAAGCCCTCGGCGTGCCCCTCGATCAGATCCTCAGCCGGATCCGGGCCGGGAACGTCAACGTGCCGGCTGGGACAATAGAGCGGGGAAATTATGAGGTGATGATCCGGACTCCTGGTGAATACACAACCTTAGACGACATTCGAAATGCAGTGATAGCCATACGTGAGGGAGTCCCCATTCAAGTGAGGGATATCGCCAGCGTCGAGGACTCCTGGGAAAAAATCACCCGGGTCGTCAGGGTTAACGGCTTACCCGGGATTCGCCTGGTGGTCTTAAAACAATCGGGGACAAACACCGTTGAGGTGGCCAAGGATGTCCTCCAGGAGATCGAGCGGATCAATCGAGACATTCCACAGATTCAGCTGACGCCGATTATTGATACCTCGGACTACATACAGCGCTCGATCAAGAACGTGGGCTCAATGGCCCTGTATGGGGGAATGCTGGCTGTCCTGGTACTGCTCTTCTTTCTCCGCAACATCTGGGGCACAGCCATCATTGCCACAGCTATACCGATTTCCGTGATCGCCACGTTCACCCTGATGTATTTTGGTGGCTTTACCCTGAACATCATGACGCTCGGCGGCCTTGCATTGGGTGTCGGAATGCTGGCCGACAACGCCATCGTTGTTTTGGAGAATATTTTCCGGCGCCGGGAATCAGGCGCCGGACCTGAACACGCAGCGGTAAGCGGCAGCGAGGAGGTCATATCCCCCATTATCGCCAGCACCCTCACAACCTTAGCAGTCTTTCTCCCCTTAATCTTCGTCCGCGGCATGGCTGGTGTGATGTTCAAACAGCTTTCACTGGTGGTGGGGTTCTCGCTCTTGTGCTCCCTTGGGGTGGCCGTAACCCTGGTGCCGATGCTGGCTGCCAAGATGCTTCATTTAAGAACACGTGCCCCGGTGGCCAACGAGGCGAGATCGCACAAGCTGTTCTCCATCAGCCATCGATTCTTTACGGGAATGGAGGATGGCTACAAGCGCCTGATTCACTACACCCTTGATCATCGTGCACTGGTTGTGGTTTCCGCGGTCCTGCTTCTGGTTGGAAGCCTGGCCCTCATCCCCCTTGTCGGTGTTGAACTCATGCCCAGTACCGATGAAGGAGAAGTGAGGGTAAACGCGGAGATGGCGGTTGGCACACGGCTCGACGTCCTCGATGAAAAGTTCAAGATCATCGAAACTATTGTAAAGAATGCAGTTCCCGAAACCAAAAACGTGGTGACGTATATTGGGCCAAGCTGGCGACGCGCTGGGTCACATACAGGGGAGATGCGCATTGCGCTCAAGCCGCAGGCAGAGCGATCGCGATCCAGCGAAGAGATCGCGGCAGCACTTCGGCGCAAGCTCATCAATATTCCAGGGGTCGCCATTCGAACACGTGCCGGACAAGGGCTCTTCATTTTACGCTTGGGTACCAGGGGCCTGGAGAGGGTCCAAGTTGAAATACGGGGATACGATTTAGAGGCCGCCGATATACTTGCCGAACGGGTCAAAAAAGTGGTTGAGTATGTCGATGGTGTCACCGACGCACGGGTGAGCCGAGAATCCGGCAGCCCGGAGGAGCTGATCATTATCGATCGGCAGAAGGCGGCGGACATGAAACTCACGGTCTCGCAGATTGCTAATATGCTTCAAACGGTCTTATCGGGGACACGGGCGAGCAACTATCGCGAAGGCGGCGACGAGTACCGGATTCTCGTCAAACTCAAGGACGCAGAGCGAATGGACCTTCGCGACATCCTGGACCTGACGCTGACCAATGCGGATGGCCAACCGGTCATTCTACGAAACGTGGTGCAGGTTCGATCTCATAGCGGTCCTGTGCGGATTGAACGTAAAGACCAGGAGCGCTTCGTCACCGTCTCGGCCAACATCAGTGGGCGCGATATGGGGTCCATCCTGGCCGACATACGGGAGAACCTTCGCTCAATCCCCGTGCCGCGGAATTTTGGCATTGTTTTTGGCGGCGACTATGAGGAGCAGCAGAAGGCGTTCAGGGAATTATTGTTGAGCTTCGTGTTGGCCCTGGTGCTGGTGTACATGGTGATGGCATGCCTGTACGAGTCCCTTCGAGATCCTTTCGTGGTGATGTTTTCCGTGCCGCTGGCCGTCATCGGCGTCATTCTGATGCTCTTTCTTACCAAGACAACCTTCAACATTCAGTCATTCATCGGCTGTATCATGCTCGGCGGGATCGTTGTCAACAACGCCATCCTGCTTGTGGATCACACCAACCTACTTCGCCGCCGCGATGGAATGGCCATGCGAGAGGCCATTGAAGAGGCTGGCCGGCGCCGGCTTCGGCCCATCTTGATGACGGCGATGACGACCGTTCTGGCCCTTATCCCGTTGGCCCTTGGGCTTGGCGAGGGTGGGGAGGCCCAAGCCCCTCTGGCCAGGGCTATAATCGGGGGACTGCTGAGCTCGGCGCTCATTACCCTGGTGTTCATACCCACCGTTTACTCGATCTTCGAACATCGCTTGTCCAAGAGGGATGCACAAACCGGCGCCAGTCAATCGGTCCCCTCCGCCAGCGACCGGAGCGCTATGGCAACGCGACCAGCATTGCCTGATAAATAGAGTGGGAAGAACATCCTTCTCCTTCCATTTTTATTGGGGCAATCCCCTGTCCCCGGCCTCCATTGCATAAAAAAAGGAATCGTGATACTGATCGTTTTAGGTGTTTTAATCGGCGGCAGTATAGATTAACGGCTTCGTAAAAAGTCCATCTGCTGCGTTCCGCTTCATCCTTCGTCACTGCAGCGTACTTCTATGTACACCTCATTCCTCAGGATTTGCGCGCCTTGCATCTGGATCTTTTTTCTTTGCCGTCTTATTTTGACTTTTTACAATGACGTTAAAAATTAACGGAGGTGACAAAACGTGTCGTCAGATAAACTATACGGAAGACTCATTGGCATTCTCTCCCTTATCTCACTGTGCGTATTTTTTACATCCTGTTCTTTTATGAAAACAGGCCCTTACGATGACTACATCGGTCCCGTCCCTCAGCCCCCGACCACCGATGCCCCCAAAATTGGGACCAAACCATTTCAGCCGGACGCAACTCCCCCAAAGCCGACACCTGAGGGCCCGATAGAGGTTACGATCGAAAACGCTATTCTTCTTGCCTTGGAGAATAACCGCTCGCTACATGTGGAGCGATTCAATCCATCGATTCAACATACCTTCGAAGACCAGGAGCGTGCAGTATTCGATCCGGAGATAACGGGCGGTTTATCCGGTACCCGGGAAAGGAGTGAAACGCGGTCAAGGACCACCGGTAAAATCACTGAGGCTAGGACGAGCGAAACAGCTGCCGAGTTGGGCATTTCTCAGTTCTTTCCCACGGGCACAGAAGTGGGCGTCGATCTTTCAACGGATCGTATATGGTCGGATCTCTACAGTGATCAACACGCTACGCGCGCCGGCCTTTCGGTCACCCAGGCCCTCCTCAGGGGAGTCGGGCTAAAGGCAAATCTCGCCAGCCTTCGTCAAGCCCGGCTCGATACGCTCGCCTCGCAGTATGAGCTCCACGGCTTCGCGGAATCGCTCATCGCTCGAGTTGAAGAAACCTACTGGGACTACACCCTGGCACAGCGGCAGATTGAGATCGTTACCGTCTCCCTGGAACTCGCGGAGCAGCAGCTCAGGGAAACTGAGGAGCGGGTCAAGATAGGGACGGTGGCCGAAATTGAGCTTGCCGCAGCTCAGGCGGAAATTGCACTCCGGCAGGTAAATCTCATTAATGCGCGTAACGTCTTGGCTACGACCCGTTTACGGCTGTTACGATTGCTCAATCCCCCGGGACCAAAGCTCTGGGATCGAGAAATTATTCTTCGGGATCGACCCGTTGTGCCCAAGGTGATCCTCGATGAAGTGGAATCACATGTGGACGTCGCTCTCCTTATGCGGCCCGATCTGAACCAGGCCCGCTTGGAGGTCCAGCGCGGGGATCTTGAGATCGTAAAAACCAAGAACGGCCTGCTCCCCGTGTTGGATCTATTCATCACCCTGGGAAAGACGGGCTACGCCGATTCTTTCGGTGATTCCGTGAGCGATATCGACGGAAAGGGCTACGATATCTCCGGCGGGATCAGCCTGGCATATCCCCTCCGCAATCGGGAAGCTCGGGCCAGCCATCGGCGAGCAATACTCGATCGCACCCAGGCGATGGAAGCCGTTGACAATCTTGCCCAGCTTGTCCAGGTGGATGTACGCGGGGCCTATATCGAGATCCAGCGCGCCAAGGAGCAGGTTACCGCCACCACTGCCTCCCGAAAGCTTGAGGAAGAAAAGCTGCGGGCGGAGACCGAAAAGTTTCGGGTCGGCAGATCAACCACGCTGCTCATCGCGGGGGCTCAGCGGGATCTCGTAATCAGCCAGATCGCCGAAGTACGAGCGGTCGCGGATTATCTCAAGGCCCTCGTCAACCTCTATCTGCTTGAAGGGTCGCTCCTCGAACGCCGAGGCATTTCTGCCCCTGGCCGTGAACCCGTGGACCTATCGATTCCGCGGAAATGGTGAGATGGTGGGAGGAATTCCAGAAGCGAGAAAGAAACTCCCACACCCCTTTCGAGTAGGGTATGGGAAATGTGCGTGGGATTTATTTAGACCTCAATTTGGGTACCAATGCCTCTTTCCAATGCCCTGTCATACGCCAATCGTGCTACTGCCGCATCCTCAATGGCAAGGCCTACCGACTTAAAAAGGGTAATCTCGTCCTCCGTCGTCCGGCCGGGCATTATGCCGGTGACGACCTCCGAAAGCTCAGCCCGAATATCCTGCCGTGAGATGACCCCTTCCTCCATCGGGATGAGG
>JAUWDQ010000247.1 GCA_030608745.1 Pseudomonadota bacterium
GGTTCATGACATTCTCGATACCTCTAATGCAGATGACAATATTCAATTTAGTACATCGTATGTCTCCAGTCAGGTCTCGGCCGGATTGCGCCATACTTACAGGAAATTTAGGTCGAGCATCGGGGGGGATTTTATATACGATCGTTATCTGCACGATGACCTCAATGCTGGGAAGAAAAGGAAGGATACCGTCTGGAGGGGATCGGTGGGCATTGACTATCAAATGCAAAGGTGGATAAAATTAGGGATAAAATATCGTTATTCGAACCTCAATTCCAATTTCGATGCCGAGGACTACGGCGAGAATCTCGTCACCCTTTTCGTGGGTCTAAGCATGTAGGGGGGGATTAACTATGATGGCTTCGTAAAAAGTCCAACTTCTGCGTTGCACTGCATCTTTTGTCACTGCAGCGTACTGTAAGTACGCCTCATTCCTCAGGATTTGCGCGCCTTGAATTTGGAGCTTTTTACTTTGCCATCGAATTTTAACTTTTTACGAGATCATCAGTTTATAGACCCTAAACAAATTCAAATATTCTGTGTGCAACAGACCGTTAAGCATTGGGGTATTCCATGCGAGGAAAGTTTATCCTCATAACGCTTACAATGGGCATTTTCCTTTTTTCGCCCCTTTCACCTCCCAGGGGGATCCAGGTGATGGGAGCCCCAAGGGGGGATCTCGATATCGTAATGGAATTGATTGAGAGGTGGAAGAAGGAGGTTGAACGGGAAGGGTTAGGCCACTACCTTTCACGTTATGGGAACCCGTCCCAAAAGGCCGAGGGTTTGAAGGGGAAGAAAGTCCATTCGGAGCGGGTTGATATTACCATAGAGGATATGAGGATTTTTAAACGAGACGATGGAATCATCACCACTACCTTCTTGCGAAGGGCCAAGTCAGGGCTATTTAAAGATGTAGGGGTGGGGATGCTCAGTTTTAAGCGGGAAGATGGTAGATGGAAGATTGACGGGGAAAAGTGGTATCCCTTATCGGATAAGGCCTTCCCAGGGGGGAATGCATATACCGTGACCATTGGGCCGGGGAATTCCCCACGGGTTATCATCAATGAGCCAGGGGGAAAAGGTCAAAACCGGGGGAAAACCCCGAGAAAATGGGTTACCGCAAGGGGGGAGGTACCCGAAAACCCCGATATTGGGGAATACACCATAGGGGCAGGAGATGTTCTCCTCATTAACGTGTGGGGACACGGGGATTTGACGCAAGAGGTGGTGGTTTCTGAGAAGGGGGAATTTTCCTTTCCCCTTATCGGAGAAGTGGAGGCGGTAGGGCTGAACGTCAAAGATCTGGAGGCAAAGCTGGCGCGTTTGCTTTCCGATGGGTATGTCATCAATCCCTACGTTACCGTTCGCGTTAAGGGGTATAAGAGCAGGAAGGTATATATGTTGGGGCAGGTGAGGTCTCCGGGAACCTACTCCCTGGATAAGGAGACTTCCCTGATTGAGATCATCTCGAGGGCGGGAGGAGTGACGGATGGTGCGGGGTGGATTATCGAGGTCGTCCGTCCTTCGAAAAAGGTGCCCGACAAGCCAATCATCCCGGATGAGGCGAAGAAGGAGGATATTATCCGTGTAGACTTAGAGGGGCTCTTGGGGGGAAGGCCGGAGGACAACATCAGGATTGAGGGTGGGGATACCATTTTCGTTCCCAAGGCGGCATATTACTTCATCTTCGGGGAGGTGAAGAGTCCGGGTAGTTTTAAGTTAAGGCGGGAAACCACGGTTTTAAAGGCCGTTATCTTGGCCGGAGGCTTTACTAAGAAGGCTTCCAAGAGGAGGATTAAGATCAGAAGGAAGGAAGGAGAGAAGACGATTAAGGTTCGCGTGAAGTTGGACGATCCGGTTTTACCCCAGGATACTATCATCGTGCCCGAGAGCTTTTTTTGAAATGTCCTACATCATAGAAACATTTAACCTGACCAAGAGATTTCCCCAAATCAAACGCTACCACGAGATCATCATACACCCACTCCAAAAGCGAGAGATCACAGCCCTGGAAGACGTCAATATTCGGGTTCGGAAGGAAGAGGTATTCGGCCTTTTGGGACCTAACGGGGCGGGAAAGACGACCCTCATCAAAACATTGTGTACACTGCTCTTGCCCAATGAAGGGACGGCTCTGGTTAACGGCTATGACATCGTGAAGGAGGAAAGGGAGGTGAGGAGATCCATCGGTTATGTGGTGAATGATGAGAGGAGTTTCTATTGGAGGTTGACGGGGAGGAGGAATCTGGAATTTTTCGCCATATTGAACAATCTCGCCCCAGATCGGGCGAACCGGCGGATAGGGGAGGTGCTTCGACTGGTCGGTTTGGAGACCAATGGGGACAAGAGGGTGAAGGATTACTCAACGGGGATGAAACAGAAACTTGCCATTGCCAGGGGGATGTTATCCGATCCCGAAGTTCTGTTTATGGATGAGCCCACGAGAAGCTTGGACCCCGTGATCGCCAAAAGCCTGAGGGAATTTATCAGGAAGAATATTGTTGAGGGGCAGGGGAAAACCGTTTTCCTTTCCACCCACAATTTAGGTGAAGCCGAGGACTTATGCGACAGAATAGCCATCATCGATAGGGGGAAAATTAAGGCATGTGGGACTTTGGATGAGATGAAGGCTCTCTTAGATGGAGAGAAGCGGTATCTCATCGAAGTGGAGAAACCTTCGGAAGGCCTTATGGAGGAATTGAAGGATGTTTTTCCCTTTGTGGTACGAGAACCTCTACCGGAAGGGGTGATTACCATCGAGGTGGCCACAGATGAGCGATGGACGGTATCTCGGGTCATCGAGGTCATCGTAGCCCATGGGGGTAAGGTCGTCGGGTGTTCCGCCAAGGAGAGAACACTGGAGGAGATCTTCTCCCGAGTGACTTCAAGCCGGGATTCAGAGGAGGGGCTTGATGGGGAACAGGGGTAGTATGCTCTATCATCTGAGGAAACCGTTGGCCTTCGTTATGAGAGATTTCGGAGATGCGGCCAGCTATAAACTCTCCTTTTTGATGCAGTTCGCTGGTATTTTTATCTCCATCCTTACCTTTTTCTTTCTCTCGAGGTTGTTCGGCGAAGTGGTGGTCTCCTCTCTCCAACCCTATGGAGGGGACTATTTTTCCTTCGTTTTAATCGGAATCGCTTTCTCCGGGTACATCGGCGTTGCCCAGCATAGCATCACCGGGACCATCAGCAGCGCCCAGGAGATGGGTACCTTAGAGGCCTTGATGGTAACGCAGACGGGGGTCCCAACCATCCTCTTCTCTTCATCACTTTCGAGTTTTATTTGGACAACCCTCAGGGTGATCGTCTACCTCATACTGGGCGTGGTGGTCTTTGGGGTGGACATGAGAGGGGCAAACATCCCGGCGGCGGTATTGATTCTGCTGCTCAGTATTACCTCTTTGGGCAGTTTTGGAATCATCTCGGCCAGTTTTATCATGGCCTTCAAGAAGGGAGACCCTTTGAGCTGGGTCTTCTCAAGCCTTTCGGGTTTTTTGGGCGGGGTTGTCTATCCCATCGAGGTCTTCCCCGGCTGGCTGCAAAAATGTTCCTACCTTTTGCCCATTACGCACTCATTGAAAGGAATGAGGTTCGCCCTTTTGCAGGGATATTCCACAAAAGCCCTTCTCCCCTATATCCTCGCGTTGATTCTCTTTACGGGGATAATGCTCCCCCTCAGTCTCCTTCTCTTCCAGAAGGCCTTGGGGAAGGCCAAAATGGACGG
>JAUWDQ010000075.1 GCA_030608745.1 Pseudomonadota bacterium
GCAATTGAGACCTGGGTGTAGCTCCAGCCAAACTCCTTGGCTATGGGTTCAAAAAAGGCGGTAAAACCGAAGAAACAAGCGCCACCGCCATAGAAGGCAATGAGAAAGCAAGCGAGTACTATCCACCAGCCGTAAAAAATCCCCGCCATAGATGGATCACCATTATTTTTTACAAGAGTTGCTAGCCGAAACCAAACCGATTCCCCTTTTTTCAACCCTTGGTTCGACTTGCACGGTGAAAGTACCTCTATAACGCTCCGCGTTCACGATGTCAAGAACACCGTGACCTGGTGTTTCTTTTAGTTTCTCCCGTTTGTTTGGTTTTTCAGTTTATTTCGTTTGTTCAATGTCCTGGGTTTGTTGGGTTTTTCGAGTACTTTGTTGTTCCTTCCACTTTGCGTAAGGGGCAATTAGTTCTATCGGCATAGCTTGACTTCTACGGGTTTTTGTGGTCCTTTCCCATAATGAGTGTGGGTGTCAACAGGGTGGAGGAGCACATCCATGAAGGTGATATTTCACAAAAAGTACACCGAGGTGTATGCATATGATCCGGCCGCCGAGCCAGGCAGAATGGAGGCCATCTGCAGAGCCCTCGAGGGAGCCTTTGAATTTGAAGAGCCGAATTCCGCCACGGATGCGGACCTTAAGCTCTGCCACACAAAAAGCCATATCCAATATGTGAAAGAGCACAACGCTCCCGCCTATACCGTAGGAAAGTTGGCTGTGGGAGGGGCCATCAAAGCGGCGGAACTTGCCTATGATGGGGAGCCCTCCTTCGGGCTCATCAGACCTCCTGGTCACCACGCCAGCCCAAGCTCCTGCTGGGGATTCTGCTATTTCAATAACATGTGCATCTCCATCAAGAGGCTCTTGAAAGGGGAAAAGATCAAAAGGGCGGTTGTACTGGATATCGACCTCCACTATGGTGATGGGACGGCGAATATCTTCAGCGGTTCTCGGGAGGCCACCTACTTTCACCCGGAGGGATATCATCGGGAGGAATTCATGGAAACCCTCACCAGAGACCTTGAGAGTGCGAAGAATTACGACATCCTCGCTATCTCTGCGGGTTTTGACCGCCACGAAAACGACTGGGGACGGCTGTTAAAGACCCAGGATTATCAGAAGATCGGGGAACTGGTGAAGGCGTATTCCCTTCGCAACTGCGGCGGAAGGCGGTACGGGGTCTTGGAGGGTGGCTATAACCATGAAGTTCTGGGGGACAATGTGAAGGCTCTCCTGGAGGGTTTGAAATGAGCACCTGACCCATTAATCCCCTCAAGAAAGATCAAAGTTCAAGAAAGAACCCTTTTGCGTGGGACGTTATTGTAAAATCGATGAAGGCCCTCAGAGATGAAGATCGTGACGTACCGTTGTCGTATTTACTGAAAGAGGGGGACGCGTTGACCTTTTTCCGCCGAGAGATATCCTGAGTAGATAACGTTCACGATTTCCTCGGCCAAATCCAAACCCGAGAGAGGTTCTCGATCATCGAGAATTGCCTCAATGAAGTCCTCAAGCTCCTGAGGGTATCCTCTTTCCCAGTCGTCATCAGGGTTGGGGAAATTCCACCCCGCCTTGGTCTCAAGCTTCTCCGTCAGGTATTCGTCACCAAAGATCCCTGGATCAGGGGCATAGACCTCCACCGCGTTGTTTGGGGACATATTCGCACGAGCCACGGCGTTGGAGAGGTAGACCTCCATAGCATTGCGTGTCCCTCCCAACATGCCGTCAGTAGCCATGATCACTGCATGGGTTGAATCCTCAAATTCGATGATTAGGCTCGCCCAGTCTTCCACATCACCCCAATCCGAAACCATCCACTTTTTTGGCATCTTCCGATAAGAAGGAATGCGTGTGTGGCGCCCGAGTTCCGCGATGACATTGCCCGCTCGGATCGGCTTCCCCTCCCTGATCCGGCCTTCAAAGTGCTTCAAATGAAGGGCCGCTCCAATCGGATGGGATCCGAGACGAGCAAGCGAGCCTCCCCCTGATGTCTTCCATCTCCTGGAGTATGCTGCGTGTGACCCGGAATGGCTCTCCTCTGCCCGAATGTCCATGACGACTCCGCCGCTAACCTCAACCATCCTCTTGAGTTTGACAAATGGGGGAGCATAGACCCAATCCTCGGCATAGCAAAACTTTATCCCCTTCTTCTCAACGGCGCTTCTGATCTCCCGGCAGCCTTTCATGGCCTCCTGAAGCATGGTTTCCCGCGGGACCCTGTCCCCGACCCACTCCTCATCCAGATCCTCGCCAAAATATCCTGTCAGGGGCTTTTCGCAAATCACGTGTTTGCCAACTTCTGCCGCCGCTATGACCGCCTCTTTGTGCAAATCTATTGGAAGGCAAACATCAACTACATCGACATCTGGGTTTTCGACCAGCTTTTTATAACCCGTATAAATTTTGGGAATATCGAAGGCTTTTGCGAATTTGCCCGCACTTTCCTCTGATCTCGCCGCCACTGCAACAACCTCCATCTTGTGTCCCCTCAGTTTTTTGTAGTTGGTAATATGGAGGTGTGCTGAAAACCCAGCGCCCAGAATTCCTACCCTCACTTTTTCCATTTTCAACCTCCTTCTATATGTAGCGTCTTAAATATTTGTGGATTATTTAAACAAGCATTAAATCCTAAATCGACTCGGCCGAGCCTTCGACCCGAGACATGTCGACGAGCTCCCTTCGGGTCTGAGCCTCAGGGTCGAAGACAGTCGAGTCGCTCAGACCGAGGGGGGCTTCGAGTGAGCCTCAGCCGAACTCCTCGTCGCGGGCCGAAGCACTAAATAATTAGTATTTAGAGTTTCCTTATATCCTTTCTATACACAAATATTTATGTCGTCACGCATAATAACTTGTCCAGTCTCTACCATAGTAATTGCCTTCTTGGTACATATATCGATGCACGTTGAACATCCCTGACATCCCTCTGAATCGACCTGTGCCCCATCATCTGTCATCACAATAGCATTACAGTGTCCGATTTCAACACAGAGGCCACAGGAAGAACATTTTGTAAGGTCCACCTGCGCATACCCCGCCCAGATCGTAAGGTCCGTTGCTGGCTTTATCTCCTCAAGTAGTAGATCACGGAGATCCTTGGCACGTTGGAAACCCATCTTTCTCATGTATTCCTTCAAGGGCTTCATCCATTTCTCTAAGAAACTGAATCCCGAAAGCATTGTTTGGGTGCAAACCCCAATAGAGTCCGCTCCGCACATCATCATCTCCACGGCATCTTCCCAGGAGGCTACACCTCCCGTACCGATAATGGATGGTCCAGGTCCGACCAGCCTGCGGATTTCAAAGACGTCCCTCAGGGCTAAAGGTTTGATCCACGGCCCAGATAGGGCACCCATGGTATTCTCGCCCTGCAAATGGTAAATAGGTTTTTTGTAGTTCCAGACATCAATGGAGGGAATTCCCAACCGGTTGCCCGCGCTGCAGACGGCTGTTGCTCCCGCATCGTAGGCGGCTTTCGAGACTTCAGCAATGCGGCCCCCTTCAGGAGTGATCTTGACAATAACGGGAAGGCTGGTTACCTCACGTGTCTTTTCGGTCACCAGCCGCACAAAGTTTTCATCATCTCCCATGCTGGCTCCGGATGAAGGGCGACCTTCTTTTTTCCCCTGGGATAAAACATCAACGTTGAAGGACATGTTGGGGCAGCAGAAATTTAACTCCAGCATCTGGGCTCCAGCCGCCTCGAATCGCCGTGCTGCATCCTGCCAACCTTCTAGGTCAGGTTCAACACAGGAATAGTTTGCAATAATAACTATTTCTCTACATTTTCTCCGTGCTGCTTCCACCAGACGTAATCCCTGTTCCATTTCCAGGCGGTATTCAGCTGTGAAAGTGTGGAGTTTCTCCTTTTTCAGCCAGCGGTAACGGGGTTCATAGTTGATGTAAGGATCCGGAATCATGGTTAGCTTAATGGATGCCGCCGCCCAACCTTCCCGCTCCGCCAGTTCCAGCTGATCCACTCGCTTGGTTGTAGGACCTGAGGCAACCACGAAAGGATTCTTTAGCTCAACCTCGCCGATTTTAATGGGCATGTAATGTAAATCGTCCTTCATGGATATAGTCCATCTCCTTTTGGATTAATGAGGATATTGCTCTTAACCTGGGTAACTATCTCATCATTCCTTTATTCCTTGGGAAAAAATACTTTCAGCGACCTTTTCAAAGAGTATTATCATATGTGGAGACATATTACAAAGCAGTGGTGCGGTTTGAAAGAAGTATTCTTGAAACCCGTTGATTATGAAGGAACTCAGGAACTTTGCCCTTACCCAATCATTCCAGTATTCCATTATTCCAATATTCCGGTTCGGATATCCCACCATTCCAGTCCTCCAACAAATTCCCCTCAGGAACAAGGGAGTCCTCCAGATAGTCCGAACACTCCAGCTTAAATCATGGATTCCCTGGCGGTTTTGTGGTATCATCGGGTTCATCCTCGAGTCTGGCCTGTCCGGTCAAGAGGACAGTCCTTGATGATTCCTTATCATGATCTCGGAAAAATTTCACGAACAAAAACAGAACAGTCGTTCAGGAAATCTACGGAGTAAACGGGATTTCCCCATTCTTAGGGTATGAAGATGGACAAGAGAGAGAAAACGTTTCAACCAAGAGAGAAAGTGGCCCTCGTCACAGGATCGAGGCGCGGGATCGGCCTTGGTATCGCCACAGCTTTGGCCTCGGGTGGTTTCAATGTAGTCCTCAACGGTACCACCCCCCCTTCCGAATCCAAGGAGGCGATCGAAAAGGTTCGATCGACCGGGGTCCGGGCAATATACGTTCAGGCCGATATTTCGGTGGAAGCGGAACGCGAGAAATTAGTCAAAAGTGTTGAGGAGAAGTTCGGGAGGATTGACATTCTCGTTAACAATGCCGGTGTGGCTCCGAAGGTGAGGCTGGATATCCTCGAGGCGACGGAGGAGAGCTTCGATCACGTCTTGGGAGTGAATCTGAAAGGACCTTACTTTTTGACACAGCGGGTAGCAAATTGGATGATAGAGCAAAAGAGAAAGGACGGAGATCGCAAGCCCAAGATTGTAAACATATCTTCCAACAGTGCATACACCGTTTCCCTAGCAAGGGCGGAGTACTGCGTGTCCAAAGCCGGTATCTCCATGATGACGGCCCTCTATGCGATCAGACTCGCGGATCACGGGATCGGGGTTTACGAAATCAGGCCGGGCATCATCGAAACCGACATGACGGCGGTAGTGAAGCAGAAATACGATAGGCTTTTCGCCGAGGGGTTAACGCCTATAAGGCGGTGGGGAACTCCGGAAGATGTGGGAAGGGCAGTCCTTGCCATTGCGAAGGATTTACTCCCCTATTCCACTGGCGAGATTATCAACGTAGATGGTGGGTTTCACCTGCGAGTCCTGTAGCTCCCTGTTATCGATCGATAATGATCAAGTCCTCATCAGATAAAGTATGAGGAGAATATTCGAGGTTACCATCCATGGAGAAGGGGTCTTTGAATATCAATGAATTGTCCGGGATGGATCAGCCGTTATCGCTCTATAAGGTTCATACCCTTGTCGTTGGCAGCGGGGCGGCGGGGCTGAACGCAGCCGTTCAGCTCCGTACTCAAGGGGTAGAGGATGTTCTGGTCGTGACGGAGGGCCTTGATAAGGGTACCTCTATCAATACTGGAAGTGACAAACAGACGTACTATAAGCTGGGCATGTGTGGTGCGGAGGATGACTCCCCGGAATCCTTAGCAGAGTCATATTGGGCCGGGGGGGGCATGCACGGGGATTTGGCCCTGGTGGAAGCAAGCCTCTCGGCAAGGGCCTTTCTCCATCTGGTCAACCTCGGAGTTCCCTTTCCCCGGGATCGATTTGGGCAGTTTGTCGGTTACAAGACGGATCATGACCCCCGTCAGCGAGCCACATCTGTGGGACCCTATACATCGAAGGAGATGTGCACCGTTCTGATTCGCGAAGTCCGGCGTCGAGGGATTCCCGTTCACGAAAAGAGGGTCGTCGTCTCCCTTTTGCCCATCGGTGAAGGAGATGAGAAAAGAATAGTGGGAGCTATTGCGTTAAATCTCGACGGTACAACGCCGGACTGGCGTAACGCTTTAGAGCTCTATGCCGCTGAAAATGTGGTTTTTGCAACGGGGGGACCGGGGGGACTCTATAAGACGAGTGTTTACCCCGAGGTCCATACGGGGGGTATTGGATTGGCCCTCATGGCTGGGGCTAAGGCCCAGAGTCTCCCTGAATCCCAATTTGGTCTTGCATCGATTAAGTTTCGGTGGAATGTCTCCGGGAGCTATATGCAGGTGATCCCGAGGTTTCTCAGTACGGGGCCGAATGGACGGAGCGACGAGGAGGAATTCCTCCGACCCTACTTCAATTTTCCCGGGGAGATGAACAGCGCAATTTTCCTGAAGGGATATCAATGGCCCTTTGATGTTAGGAAAGTTGTGGGCGGTTCATCTTTGATTGATGTTCTTGTCTATATTGAGACAGCGGTCAAGAGACGCCGCGTGTTTCTCGATTACCGTCGGAATTCCGATGGATTTGATTTTAACGATCTGAGCGACGAAGCCCATGAATATCTGTCGAAATCGCAGGCCCTGGCCGACACCCCCATTGAGCGTTTGAAGTCCATGAACCCTGCGGCGGTTGATCTTTACATGGACCATGGTATCGACATCACAGCAGAACCGCTGGAGATTGCCGTGTGTGCGCAGCACAATAACGGTGGCTTGGCCGGCAATGTTTGGTGGGAATCGACCAATATCAAACATCTCTTTCCCGTTGGTGAGGTGAATGGGTCGCATGGGGTGGCCCGCCCTGGTGGTTCGGCACTCAATTCCGGACAGGTTGGTGGTTTTCGCGCTGCAGAGTACATCGCGAATCGATACCGTGAATCGACCCTTGACATGGAGCTATTCGATAAGGAGGTTCAGCAAACCGTTTCGGAGCTTTCGGACTGGATAGCCAAATGCGGGAGTTCCTCCTTGATGTGGGAGAAGGAAAGGGAGGAATTCCAGACCCGGATGACACAGGTAGGTGCACACGTACGTTCCCTGGAGGAATTGCGCAAAGCGATCTCCGAGGCATGGGAACAGTGGGGACGATTGAAGACGAGGGGGTGTCGTTTCGCAAATCTTGAGGATTTAGCGGAGGGCCTACGGAATCTCCAGCTCTGCTTCTCCCATGCGATATACCTCGAGGCTATTCTCTTTTCCGTTGAAAGCGGGGTCGGAAGCCGCGGATCTGCAATGGTCCTCGACAAGAATGGATTGCTGCCCCATAAGGATCTCGGGGATTCGTGGCGATTCGCTCCTGAAGATCCGGCATTCCGGGAGAAAGTATTGGAGACGGTCGCCAGGGGGGACGGAAAGGTGGAAAACCGCTGGGTGGATTGCCGTCCCTTGCCCCACACGGAGGCATGGTTTGAAACCGGCTGGAGGGCTTTTCGAGAAGGGGAAATCTACGATCCCGCTGGGTAGATGATGAGTTGGGATGAGTGGATGAGGATGAGGGGACGTTGTTAATTTGTTGAGTTGTTAATTTGTTGAAAAGTTATGGAAAGGCAAAGGGAACGAAAGGAAAAGGGGACGTCTTCAAATTGTTAATCTATTCACCTTATTCCTTAGAGATTGATTGTTTCGAAGGATCTCTTCAGCACGCCCTGCTGCAATACTAACCCCCGAACGACTCATATTTAAAGCTCTTGCCACTTCCGCTCCATTGTGCCCCATTTCCCTGACCGCAACATAGCTTATAACACTGCGAGCGTCAGCAAGCCGTTTGCCTCTAGTCCGTTGCCTTAAGACCTCAGGTTTTATTCCCAAAAAGGCCGCGATTTGTTCGATCAACTCTTTAAGCGGCATGACCACAGGCAGGCGATCGGACAATTCATTCTCCTTTCTGAGCCGTTCGACAAATTCCCCACTTCCCAGTATCCTTTCATCATACGCCAGCACCTCCTCGTAACCTGTCAGCTTAAGGGTGCGCCAAAGTCCGCTACCTACCAGTTCCTCTCTTTTTCCCTGCGAAATCCCATCCATAACAAAATTTCTGTAACGACGCCTTGAAACCGTTATCCGGGGACCAAAACGGGTAAGCACCTCATCAGTGTTTTGCCCTAGCAATTCCCGGTTTCCCATGAGAACCGAATGGCCGCTCCACGTATATTGATCGAGCTCATTCATATTATTCACCAGCCCGGCCCGTAATGGATTGAGGTGGATATAACGGACCAGTTCCAGAAAGTAGGGTTCTTCTTCGCACACGATGGATTTATAGCGGTTTTGGAAAAGGTGCCCTGACCGTTGGTGGCGGAGATTAAACGTGACGGCATAGCCCGTAAGTAATCGGCGCATAATTAGCGCCAGTTTCGTACGCTTCGGGCGCAGCAGCAGGTGGGCGTGATTCGGTAGGAGTGCCCAGGCAAGGCAGTCGCTTTCGTTTTCCTGCAACAATTTCGAAAAACGCCTTGAAAATGATTGCCTGTCCTGATCATCCAGAAAAATATCCCGTTTCTCGATTCCTCGCACGATTACGTGCTGGAGGAGTCCGGGCGCATCAAGTCGTGCGGCTCGTGGCATGATATAGAGTTAGCAGAAGAGAGGTAATTAGTCAACAACTTAACTACGTCCCCTCCCTCTTTCCCCCTCGCTTCACACGACGCAGGACCTTTCGGTAATAGTCATCATAGACCGTGCATCCGACTTGTCTTTGTGACCGCAAGAGGAGGCTACAGCCACCGCAGGCCGTACAGAAATCTATCGAATGGATTTCCCCGCTCAAGATCTTTTTCGCAAACAGCGGGTCAGCATAGGATTGTCTTCCAATCCCGACGAGGTCGACAAGGCCATCCTTCAGATTTTTCTCTGCCCAGTAGGTGAAACTCTTTTTCGGCGGGTCGGGTTCTTTCAGATTGTTCTTCCCGTTCCTCAAGTAGCTGTATCCCGATCCAATCACCGGAATCTTTAGCAAGTCCTTCACCGCCTTTGTCCAGCCGAAGTGTCTGTATACCCCCTCGGGAAAGTCCTTGGTCGGCCTCACGATTTCTGGCGTTATTGGCGGTATTCCCGCCGAGACATTGATATAGTCCATTCCCATCTCTTCCACCATCTTCGCGAAGGCAAGGGGCTCGGAGAAGTCCTCGATGACCTCCCGGGGGCCCGTCGTGCCGAAACCTCCGGGTATTCCCTCATAGAAGGAATACCTCACCCCGGTGAGAAAGGAATCATCCCCTACCGCCTTCTTTATCTTTTCCGTCGTTTCCCTGAAAAACCTCGTCCGGTTCTCAAAGGTCTCACCGTACTGGTCCTCCCGAGTATTTGCCGGCCGCATTATCTCGCCGCCGAGATAGCCGTGACATTGTTTAAAGTCGATGCCATCCGCCCCCACCTGCTTTGAGATTAGGGCAGCCTTCGCGAATTGCGTGCCGATATCGTCAATCTCCTTCTCGGTGAGGACATGGATGCTCGGATCTCCTGTTGGATAGGGGGAGACCACCTTCGAAAATGCCGCTTGGCTGAGGTTTCCCGAATGGTTGATCTGGATGAGGATCAACGATTCACTATTACTTTGTCGCATCTTCTTGACCAGTTTTTCTAGTCTCGTCGCTGTATCCTCACCGATTTTCAGCTGATTTTTCCTGGCCCGACTCTCATAGGAAAGGGTAAGGGACTCAACGAAGATTATTCCCGCTCCCCCTTCGGCTAAGCTCCGGTATCGCCGGAAGGTGAGTTCCGTAGGATTTCCAGAGGCATCTCCGTCGTTACATTCCATGGGTTGATTCACGATACGGTTCGGCGCCACCCTACTTCCGATACGGATGGGTGAGGAAAGCATCTCCACATTCATGGCATAAACCTCCTTTATTCCATGGCAAAGGCCAGGAGTGATCAAGTGCACCCTTATGAGATGATGAGCCTTCTGGCCTTTCTCAATACCGTGATTTTGGCGTTTTGGTCCGTGTAGTTTTCGGCCTTGGCCAACCCCTCGTCGATGGAGGTGACGGCTTCCACAAATGTTCCCTTGAGATCCTTTGCCAGCTCAGGATTCGTCACCATGATAACTCTGGCTTTCTTTTCGATCAAAGCCTTGGCGAAGAGGTAAGCCCCATGGGCCCCGAGGCTGAAGAGGGATTTGTCTCTCACCCGCTTCATAACCTCTTCTGGGGAAAATTCTGTGAGCCATTCCCTGAAGGTGTCCTCCGCTCCCCATCCCTCCTCACACTCGGCCAAAGCGAGGATAGCTCCCTTCGGGCTCACAGTCTCCATGGCTGGAATGATTGCCTTCTTCCCCTGTACCAGATCACAATCGTAGGGGTACCCCCCAGGGCTTGATATCACGATTTCGGCGGGTACCTTTTGGCACGTGTAGATCTCCCTTGATTTCTCACAACCCAGTCGGTGGGCCTCGAAGGGATCGCCGGAGATGACCTCGGCCACCTGATCATCGGCCCCCCCGATGGCGTACGTGATCCAGTGGAATGGCAGCTTTCTGGCTGCTTCTTCCAGATCTTCGTTCAGTGGATTCCCATCCAGAACCCCAATTCTCGACCCTTCCTCCAGGAGGAGGTGGTGATTAAGATCGATAGATCGAAAATGGGCTATCCCAGGCACGAGGAGCTTCCTTCCCCCGGAAAATCCGGAGAGATACGAGGGTTCGATGAAACCGGTGCCAATCACCACATCGTTTTCGAAGATGGTTTTGTTCACTCGAATTGGAACACCCCGGGTGGTCTTCCCGAATTCTCTACAATTCTCTTCGTCAAAGGGGTCATGCTCGAGGACCGAATAACGGGAAACGAGGTGATCCCCGAGATGATTTCGGATTTCCTCAT
>JAUWDQ010000241.1 GCA_030608745.1 Pseudomonadota bacterium
CGTTTCGGTTTATAATTTATCAGATTGGAGGCGAATGGCCTCTATCAATCGAGATAAGGTAGTTTCACCCACCTGACTGGTAAGAGGAACACGAGGGTCTTCCCATGCGGCCCCCGTTAACAGGACGATGGTATCGACGTCCTGCACCCCTTTCGTATCCAGTAATGGGGAGTATTGGTTTTCCAACCGAGCGAGAAGTGCAATGGAAACAGGAGAGGAAGCAAAGGCGAAATACGAAATGATCCCCAGAAGCAGCAGGTACTTCCCGATCCTTTTCCCGATAATGATGAGAGGAACACTCACAATGAAACAGAGGGCGATGACCCCGGAGGGGGTTATCACGTATTGGCAAACCGATTTGAGTATATCCATAGCGTAAGTCTCCCCATCAATTGTCTGGCTTGAAGGCATTACAACAACATAAGAGGCCTTGGGGCAAAGAAGACTTCCCCATTATCTCGCTGGTCTTCACTCCCCTTATTATTTTACCCTTTTTTCCGGTTTTCGGGAATCCTTCCCAATGGGGAAATGGGAAATATTCGTCGAATGGTGGAAAGGAATTCTATGGCATGAATTTTGCTTTTCACATATATGAAGCAATACTACAGAATTTTAACTCATCATGCTAAACATGATAATCCATGGAAAAAAAATCCAACTATAAAATCCTGAAAAAGATCGGCCAGGGAGGGATGTCAACAGTCTATCTGGCCCATGACATCTCCCTTGACCGAAAGGTTGCCATTAAAACCTTACGTCTTGACCCCCTCCTGCGGTCGCAAGAGGATCGAAAACGGGAAATGCTCCTCCGGTTTTTGCAAGAGGCCCGTGCCGCAGCCAAACTAAATCACCAGAACATCGTCTCTGTATACCACGTAGGGTCGATGAACGGCATTTCCTACATCGCTATGGAGTATCTCGAAGGTCGATCCTTTCGGGAATTGATGGCATCGAGGAAACACTTCTCCGTTGACTCAATAGTGAGTTTAATGATCCAGGTTTGTAGCGGGCTTGAATTTGCCCACGCCCATGGGATCATCCATCGCGATATCAAGCCCAGCAACATTATTTTGCTCCAAAACGGGATCGTGAAGATAACGGACTTCGGTATTGCCAGAATCGAAAAATCGGAATTGATCAAAACCCGGGATGAGAGGTTTATGGGGACTATCTATTATTGTTCTCCAGAACAATTAACCAACTTTGCCGCTATCGATGGAAGATCCGATCTCTTCTCGGCCGCTGTCTTGCTCTATCAGTTTCTTACGGGGGAACTCCCCTTCCATGGACCCTCCCTTGCCGAAACCATTGACAAAATCATCCATGGATCTCCCGTGCCCCCGAGGAAGACGAACCCATCCATACCCGCTGAATTGGAAAAGGCTGTCCTTAAGGCATTATCTAAAGATCCCCGTGATCGGTTTCGGACTTTCAATGAATTCAAGGGGGCGCTCCAACGTTCTATTTCTTCGGGGAAACATCATAGGAGGAAGAAATTCAAATCGCCTGCTCGAAAAAGCATGAAAACGGGTTGGATGAGCGCAATTCCGCGCTTCCCCATGGTCGTTGGAGGTATCCTGCTCATCGGCCTCCTTTCCCTTGGATACCTGAAAATCGAGCTGGAGAAAAAGATTCAACGGAAGGATGCCGCCATCAGGGGAAGCAATATGGCCAAGATCTTTTCACTCCTGATGACTGATCAGTCCATCGCTCGAGATCGGAAGATACTCGCAAAATACCTGAATGAGGTGGGCGCTGTCCCGGATATCTACTTCATCGAGATAATAAATGATAACGAACTCGTTGCGGAATATCAAAAAAATCCCTCACGAGGGGTGAAAGATGTATACATGGTATCTTACCCCATTTCAGTCGAGGGAGAGGAATTGGGCTTGTTGAGGATAGGGTTTCTCAAGGCCAAGCTCAACAAAAGCATAGGGAGGGCAAAGTTGCTCATAGGTTTTGGACTCGTCTCGATTATCTCCCTTTTCCTAGGTCTCTTGGGATATGCCCATTTCCACCCATATCCCAAGAACGAATGATCTCTAACCCAGAAATGCGAGGACCACCATGAAACCCCAGGCTCTCCGCAAGGAAAGAAGAAAACACAGGCGATTCGAACTCATTAACTTAGTTGTCTATAAGCAATTCGAAATCGAAAAGATCACCAAAACGATCAACTTGAGCGTGGGCGGTATGAAAATGAGGACGGAATTTCCCGTTCCATTACATGAGGAACTGGAGATCTCAATAAAAATAGGCGACGAGATATTTAAATCGGAAGGCAAGGTGATGTATGCCAATGAAAGAAAAAATGGTGATTACGATATCGGAGTGAATTTTGTTAATGCTCCAGAGGAAAGCCTCAATCTCCTGAGTCAATACCTGTCCCAACGAGAATAGCCTCAGGGGGTCAATTGCACCCCCGAAATTGGCTCAATTCCGACCCCAGATACCCCTCGCGCTGACTTCGAATAGAGTCTCCATTCCATTGACACGCGTTTTGCACCTCGATATAGTAATGTTTCGTTCGTCCCATCAAACCGGAAATGCTTCTATATTGACGGAGGAGCGATAGAGAACATGAAGGAGACACTTCTGATAGCCCTTGGAGGAAATTCCCTCATTAAAAAGGGACAACGGGGCTCCATAGACGAGCAATTTGAGAACTTGAGACCCCCCATCCAACAGATCGCTCGCCTCTCAAAAAAGTATGACATAGTCATCACCCACGGGAATGGCCCCCAGGTGGGAAACCTCCTCCTGCAACAGGAAAAATGTCCTGAGGTTCCAATCATGCCCCTGGAGATCCTCGTAGCCCAGACCCAGGGGCAGGTCGGCTACATGATCGAATCCACCCTTGACAACGAGCTCATGAAATGGGGGGCCAATACAAAACAACTGTTCGTTACGGTCCTCACCTATGTCGTAGTGGATATGAATGACCCGGCCTTTAAAAGCCCCAGCAAGCCCATTGGCCCTTTCTTCTCGAAAGAACAGGCCGAACAGCTTCCCTACCCGACCGTAGAAACAGCCGATGGGTACCGACGGGTCGTCGCCTCACCCAAACCCTTGACCATTGTGGAGAAGAGGGAGATAAAGAGACTCCTCGAAGAAGGATTCCTCGTCATCGCCTGCGGGGGCGGAGGCATTCCGGTAATCAGAGAGGGGCGGGGATTCGAAGGAGTGGATGCCGTTATCGATAAGGATTTGGCGAGCGCCAAATTGGCACAGGAGGTGGGTGTAGATATATTCCTAATCGCCACCGATACGGAGGGAGTGGCCATCAACTTCAAAAAACCGGGACAAAGGTTTCTCAGAGAGCTCCCCATAGAAGAGGCAAAACGCTTATTGCAGGAAGGACAATTCCCCGAGGGATCCATGGGGCCCAAAATTGAGGCGACCATTCAGTTCTTGGAAAGCGGGGGAAAAAGGGCCTTGATTACCTCCACCGAAAATATTCAACGATCCGTGGAGGGAAAGGCTGGGACGGAGATAATCCAATAATATTTTTCATGAGCGAACACCCGTGTCCCTGAGCGTAATCTGCGGGACAAGGGTCATCTGGGAGGAAAAACCCAAAACACACTTTTCCCTTACCATGCCTACTGCCTACCCCCTGCTCTTGCCTCTTACCTCTACCCTCATCCCTGCTTCCTTCCGACCGCGGGACCCCGAAAGGGTCACTTTGGAGGCATTGAATCGAAGGGATAAGTGCGTTCTCCATTAAACTTTGACGGCTTCGTAAAAAGTCCATCTGCTGCGTTGCGCTGCATCCCTCGTCATTGCAGCGTACTTCTATGTACGCCTCATTCCTCAGGATTTGCGCGCCTTGCATCTGGATCTTTTTTCTTTGCCGTCTGATTCCGACTTCTTACGAAATCATCATCATTGGCCCAATTTTATACTCTTTTCGATTCCATCAACGATGAGGTTCCCTTCCTCATTCCCGATGGTCCTAACATCCAAGAG
>JAUWDQ010000084.1 GCA_030608745.1 Pseudomonadota bacterium
TGGAGAAGATGCTCAAGGAGGCACGCCGCCAAATTTCTGAAGGAGGGGCCTGTCAATGATGATGGTTTCGTAAAAAGTCATAAATCAGACGGCACAGTAGAAAGCTCCAGATGCAAGGCGCGCGAATCTTTAGGAATGAGGCGTACTTACCAGTAAGCCGCAGTGACTAAAGATGAAGCGCAACGCCGCAGATGGACTTTTTACGAAGCCGTTAAAGGTGGAACTCATCGTTTCGTAATGATTGGGGGGCTCCTCTTGGACGTGATCATTGCAAAGCACGCCGGTGTTTGTTTTGGTGTTAAGAGGGCTATTGATTTGGCCTTCACAGCTGCCAGAAATTACCGGAATCACGTATATACCATAGGCCCCCTTATTCACAATCCTCAGGTGGTCAAGCAATTGAGGGAGGCCGGAGTTATCGTTAAGGAGGGAATAGAGGATATTGCTGAGGGCACAGTCATCTTCCGATCTCATGGTGTTCCCCGCCATTTGGCTGAGAAGGCTAGGGGAAAAGGGCTCCGAATCGTCGACGCCACGTGCCCATTCGTGAAGAGGGCGCATGGATTTGCTCGATTCTTGAGCCGAAATGGGTATTTGGTTATCGTGGTGGGTGACCAATCGCATCCGGAAGTGAAGAGCCTTAAAAGCTATGTCGAGGGTGAGGCCATGGTGGTGAGCTCCCCCGGAGAATTGGCGGATTGGGCGGGAAGGAGGAAAGTTGGTGTGGTAGCTCAAACAACCCAGTCCTTGGAGAAATTTCGTGAGATTGTAGCTATTTGTTTGGAAAAGGCAAGGGAAGTCAGGGTCTATAATACCATCTGTGATGCCACGGCCTTACGCCAAAGGGAGGCCCTTGATTTGGCTCACAAGGTCGACTGCATTATCGTCATAGGGGGACATAAGAGTGCCAATACAAAAAGGTTGGCTGAAATCTGCCGACGGATCCTGGGTGATACGTACCATGTCGAAAGGGTTGAGGAGCTGAATTTATCATGGTTTAGCGGGAAGGGGAGGATCGGTGTTGTTGGTGGGGCTTCGACACCTGGCTGGGTTATCGAGGAGGTTGTGGAAGGCCTGCGTCGCATGGTGTCGCAAGGTTCATGAGCGTCAGAGGCTTAAAAGGTTTGTCTTTTTTGGGATAGTATGTTATAGTGTTGCAAATTTCAAAAACGTTCTTCGAGGGGGTTTAAGGTTTCATGGAGGAAAATAAAACGCGAGACATGAAAGGAATCAGCGGTGACCCTGCCGGGGATGATAGACTTGGGGAAAAGGAGGCGGGGGGCGAGGCCGAAGACTTCAAGAAGCTTTATGAGGCATCCTTTAAGACCATTGAAGAGGGCGATATTCTAAATGGGATTGTGGTAGCCGTTGACTCGGAATATGTCACTGTCGATATAGGTTATAAATCGGAGGGTCAGATATCAATCTCCGAATTTAGGGATAAGGACGGAAATCTGGGAGTGAAGGTAGGGGATAAGATAGATGTGCTCTTGGAGAGGAAAGAGGGCGATGATAGTCTGATTACCCTTTCCAAGGAAAAGGCCGATAAGCTCATGGCGTGGAGAAGTGTCAGCAAAGCCTTCCGAGAAGGGGAGATTGTCGACGGCACGATTACCTCCAGGATAAAGGGCGGATTGACCGTGGATATCGGCATCAATGCATTTCTACCCGGTTCCCAAATCGATATCCGCCCGGTCCGGAATTTGGATAAGTTCATTGGGAAACGGTTTAAATTTAAGGTTATCAAGTTTAACAAAAAACGGAGCAACATCGTATTGTCTCGTCGGGTTCTCTTGGAAGAAGAGAGGAAAGTGCTGAGGGAGGAGACCCTTAAGCACTTAAGAGAAGGGGAGATCCTGGATGGTGTAGTCAAGAACATAACCGATTACGGTGCCTTCGTAGATTTGGGGGGGATTGATGGACTCCTCCATATCACCGACATTTCGTGGAGTAGGATCAATCATCCCAGCGAAAAGGTTTCGGTAGGCGAGAGGATCACAGTCAAGGTATTGAATTTTGATAGGGAAAGGGAAAGGGTTTCCCTGGGATTGAAGCAGAGTTCCCCGGATCCGTGGGATGAGGTCAATGAAAAGCACCCCATTGGTTCCCAGGTGAAGGGGCGAGTGGTAAGCATAACTGATTATGGCGCGTTCGTTGAACTAGGAGAGGGGGTCGAAGGGCTCGTTCATATTTCGGAGATGTCCTGGACCAAAAAGGTAAAACATCCCTCTCAGGTAGTCGGTGTGGGGGATATCATCGACGCCGTCGTTTTGGATGTGGATGTGCCGAGGAAGAGGATTTCCCTGGGAATGAGACAGGTTGAACCCAATCCCTGGTCGGTGATTGAGGAAAAATACCCTTTGGGAACCAGGGTGAAGGGAAAGGTTAAGACGGTTACCGACTTCGGGGTATTTGTCGGGTTCGATGAGGGTATTGACGGCCTGATCCATATCTCGGAGATGTCCTGGACGAAGAAAATTAAGGATCCCGCGGAGATCTATAAGAAAGGCCAGGAGATTGAGGCGGTTGTCCTCAATGTCGATCAGAAGAACGAGAGGTTTTCCCTGGGAATCAAGCAGCTTACAGCAGACCCCTGGGAGGAGATTCCGAAACGGTACCGTATTGGTGACCGGATAGAGGGTAAGGTTACCAGTATCACCGATTTCGGGGTATTTATACAGTTGGAAGATGGCATCGAGGGCTTGATCCATGTCTCCGAGCTCAGCGAGGAGAAGGTGGAGAATCCGTCAGATGTGGTAAAGGTGGGGGAGGCGGTTTCGGCCATGGTCATCAACATAGATTCCCAGGAACGAAAGATCGGTCTGAGCATGAAAAGTCTCAAGAAGAAGGATCAAAAGGATGAAATCGAAAGGTACATGGCTGGCCAGAAATCGGGAACCCCAAGCCTTGGAAGGTTGATCCAGGAGGAGATAGAGAAGAAGGCCGAGAAAGAGGGGGAAGATAAGGGGAGGAAGGAAGAAGAGTCCGCCGTTGATGCTGCGGAGACACCTTCCGATCAGGAGACTCAGGAGGAGATGGAAAAGAAGGCCAAGAAAGAGGGGCCGGATAAGGGGAAAGAGACAGAAGAGCCCACCGTTGATGTAGCCGAAACACCTTCCGATCAAGAGACCCAGGAGGAAGCGTAAGGCTTATTATCCCCATTGGACTGTCGGTGTATTGAAGGGGCTATGAAAGAGGTGAAATCATAGCCCTTTTTTACACGAGGGCTGAATGAGATTTTATCGGGACATCACCCTGGGGCACTATATGCCCACGGGGTCAGTGGTCCATAGGATTGAGGCAAGGGCAAAGATTATTGAGTTGATGGCCTTAATCATCACAATCCTCTTGGTTCGCGAAACCACTACCCTCGCCACGACGTTCCTTTTCTCGATTTGGGTCGTGAAACAATCGAAACTTCCCCTTATGTATGTCCTGCGGGGGATTAGGCCTTTTCTCTGGCTATTCCTTTTTATCTTTTTTATTCATTTTCTCGTTGTGCCGGGCCGTCCGATCTTCCCCTTGCGTATGGGTTTCATAAGAATGACGTATTCGGGGCTGGAAGAGGGGGCCCTGATTTCTTTTCAAGTGGCCTTATGCATCATCTTTTCGTCGATTCTCACCCTGACAACTTCTCCCATGGAGTTGGCAAAGGGGGTTTTTCGACTGCTTTCCCCCTTGAGGATTCTCCGTGTTCCCGTTGATGATATCGCTATCATGGTGATGATCTCCATGAGGTACGTACCCCTGTTTCTCAAAGAAATCGAACGGGTCACCAAAGCCCAGAGGGCGAGGGGGGTTTGTTTCGATGAAGGAGGCCTTTTACAACGGGGGAAAATGGTTTTGCCTCTATTGGCTCCCCTTTTGGCCAACAGTTTGAGAAAAGCTCATGATATTGGGGATGCGCTGGCAGCAAGGGGTTACGGTGAAGGTGCCGGGTGGCCTGCGAAGGGTGGAGAAAGATTGGGGCGGGAAGGGTGTATTTCCCTCGTGGCAACGGGGGGAGTGATCGGTCTGGTCGTGTTTTTCGGGTTTTTGGGAGGATCTTTTTGAAGCAGCTGTACCGACAGTATGAGGGGATTATCACCCATAACGATTTCGATGGAATCGTAAGCGCTTCCTTATGCTCCTTTTCGTTACATGTGGAGAAAGTTTTCTTTACAGGGCCTTCGAGCATCGAACGATCCCTGGTCGATATCACTGAGGCCGATGTGGTCTGCGATCTCCCCTATCCATTGGAATGCGGTCTCTGGTTTGACCACCACGAGGGGAATTTTCAGGCCTTGCAGTATCGCAATATCGATCCCTCCTTTTTGCCGGGACGGTTTGATCTGAAGCCGAGCTGTGCCCGGGTGGTCTTCGATTTTTTCGGCCAGGAGGTTACCTTTCCGCCCTGGTACGAGGAAACTGTGAGGGAGGCCGATATCATCGATAGTTTCAATTATTCCTCCATGGAGGAATGGAGGAGGGAGACGCCGGGAAGAATCATTGACAAGACTTTAAAGATCAGCGACCCTTCACTGAGGGAGCGAAATGCCTATATGAAAAATCTGGTCTTTCAAATCCGAGATCATCCCTTGAAAGAAGTCGCCCGCCTCCCCGCAGTCAGGAAGCGATTAGCCGGGTATGAGGAGAAAGAGCTGAGGATGACCAAGATCATCCAGCAATCCGCCAGCTTTTTGCCGTCGGACAGCGAGGGGAAGATGGTTATCCTCGATTTGACTGGGTACAAGCGGAGACCTGATATTGTCAAGAACCTGGCCTTTCTCATTTTTCCCGAAGCCCTATCGGTACTGGAAGTCCATAACCTCCATGACAAGGGGGTGAAGACCAACCACCTGAGCTTCTCCCTAGCCCTTTCCCTTAACCTCAATCAGAGGAAGCATAAGAAAGACTTTGGGGAAATTATGAGGTCCCTCAATATCGGCGATGGCCATAAGGGGGCGGCGGGTGGAACGGTCTATTGCACCTCCAAAGCGGAGATGCTGAGGAAAAAAGACGAGATCATCAACAAGATGTTTCGGCTGTGGGAAGAGCAGAGCTGATCCTATTGGTGGGTGGAAATGGGTCCGTTGGAGACCTCCATGGGGAATAATTTGACTGGATAAATCCTTCTGGTGAAATGGCGTGAAGCGAGAATACCCTGATCATCCCATCATCGGGGTCGGGGCTATCATCATAAGAGGGGAAGAGGTCCTCCTGGCCAGAAGGGGAAAGGGGCCGGGCTACGGGGAGTGGAGCATCCCAGGCGGGGCAGTAGAGCTGGGAGAGAAACTGGAGGAGGCAGTTATCAGGGAGGTTTGTGAGGAGGTGAACCTGGTGATACGGGTGGGGGAAGTGGTTGAAGTTCTGGAGCGAATCTTCCGCGATCCCGAGGGAAGGGTTCAATACCACTACGTCCTCGTGGATTTCCTCTGCGAACACCTTTCGGGGGAAGCCAGACCATCGAGCGACGCCTTGGAGGTCCAATGGGTTCCCATATCGGAGATTCCCCATCATCCCCTTCCCGGGAAGACGAAAAAGGTTATTCAAAAGGCCTTTGAAGTGAGGCGAAGGGGAATGGAGAAAATGACAAATGACAAATGTCAAATGTCAAAGTTAAGAAAATCCAAATGACCAATGACAAATGCCAAATGACCAATGCCCAATGCCAAATGACCAATGCAAAATGACAAATGAGAAATGACGAACGACCAATAACGAATAACCAATAACGAATAACTAATAACAAATAACCAATAAACCGAGATTTGAACTTTAGGAGCGAACCCATTACGGTACGGCCACCGGTATGAAAAGCGGCTGTCCGAATTTTTCCTTTCCGAATCCCCGGATGATCCTCTGCCCCTCGGGAGAGGTTACCCACCCGATATAGGCCATGGCCAACACGTAATTCACGTGAGGGTGCTTGGCCGGATTGACGGCAATGATTCCGTAGGGATTGGAGAGATCCGGGTCTCCCTCACAGAGAATTTCCAAAGACACCTTTTTTTTGTAAGTCAAATAGGTCCCTCGATCCGCTAGGGTATAGGCCATTTTCTCGTTGGCAATTTGGATGACCGCACCCATGCCCTGTCCGGCCTCCGAATACCAATTGCCCTTGGGTACCATCCCAGCTTTCTTCCAGAGGATTTTCTCTTTTTTGTGGGTCCCGGAATCATCCCCCCGGGAGATGAAGTGCGCCCCGGCTTTAGTGATAGCGACAAGGGCCTTCTTGGCATCTTTGGTGCCCCGGATACCCGCGGGGTCATTCGTTGGTCCTACGATGATGAAGTCGTTGTACATGACATCCCTTCGGTTTACCCCATTACCAGCGGCTACGAACGCATCCTCAGCTGGTCTGCTATGTACGAAAACCACATCACTGTCCCCCATCTCCCCTATCTTAAGGGCCTTTCCCGTACCCACCGCAATGACATCGACCCGACATCCAAACCTCTTTTCGAAGGGTAGGTTAAGGGCCTGGAAGAGCCCTGTATTATCGGTACTGGTGGTGCTGGAGACTTTCAGTCGTTCCTGGGTTAATCCTTCTGATGATAATCCCGTAATGACGCACAGCATGAGGAAAAAAAATATGGACCTTTTCATGGGATACACTCCTTTCCTGGTGAAATGGTTAGATCGATCACGAGTTTGCTTACTTTCTGGGGAACCGCCTTGTTCCTTTGCTTGAGTACTTCGCGGTCTGTTGGCCAAATTCCATTTCGCTCTCTGAAAAGAAGTTTTGACCATTCTATAGTTCGCTTCACTGCAAACTCAAAACTCGCCCTTCAGGCTCAAACATTGAATTTGCGACCGTTTCGCTTCACTAAGAATGGTTAGCTAAAATTCTTTAATGTTCGCTCCAGGGAACCCGGCCAACAATCTTTTCGAAATGACCTCGGGAGTTTGGATCTGGTTTTTTCTCATTCCTTTCAGCCGAGTTTGGGTGCTGCCGTTGTGCGGTGCTGCAGTTTGAAGGATGAGTTTACGCTCAGGAACAGGGGAGTTACCCACTGAGATATCGAGCGTGAAAAAATGTACCACGAGCAAACCATATTTTCAAGTGCAAAAGTTTATTTTAGTTATTTTAAGTTATTATTTTATATCTGAGTTGACTCCTATTCCTTTTTCTGTTACATTTCGATGAAGAGATTTAATCGGGTGAATCATGGAATATCTTGTCGAGGCTTTTGGTAATTCCATAGAACTCATCTTCTCCCTTGACGGAGAGATCTACGGGATCGTTGGAAGGTCGGTGTTTTTTGCCCTGACGGCCACGTTCCTGGCGGCCCTGTGCGGGGTGCCCATCGGTTTTCTCGTTGCCACCAAAAGGTTCCGGGGAAGATCGGGATTATTGACCGTCATGAACACCCTCATGGCCCTGCCCACGGTGGTTATTGGCCTCCTTGCTTACGGTTTTTTCTCCCGCCGGGCTCCATTGGGTTTTTTGGATCTGCTTTTTAGCCCCACTGCCGTAATTATCGGCGAATTCATCCTTTCCCTTCCCATCATCGCCAATTTGACGGTTTCGGCTGTCCAGGCCGTAGATCCCCGGGCGATTCTGACGGCCAAAAGCCTCGGGGCGGGAAGGGTTCAGGTGGCTTGGACCATTCTGATGGAGGCACGGTTTTCCCTATTGGCTGCTATCATAGCAGGTTTTGGCCGGGCCGTTTCCGAGGTCGGATCGGCTATGATGCTGGGAGGAAACATCCGGTTCTATACGCGGACCATGACCACCGCCATCGCCCTGGAAACGAGCAAGGGAGAGTTCGGGTTCGGTCTGGCCCTCGGATTTTTCCTCCTTTTGGTGGTCTTTTCAATCAACATCCTTTTCCACTTTTTTCAGGTGAAGGGTCGTCAATGATGAACGAGATTGGGGAAATGGTTCAATTGGAACTGAGAGATGTTACCCACTGCTACAATGGAAAGATGGTTTTGGATATTCCCCATCTCTCTATCGAGAGAGGAAAGATCTACGGTGTGGTCGGACCCAACGGGTCCGGGAAGACAACGCTTCTCTCCATCATGAACCTTCTCATCCGGCCAACCACAGGGCAACTCTTTTTCGAGGGGAAATCCATCCATGACGAGGACAACAGTCGGATGGAGATACAGAGATCCATGGCTATGACCCTCCAAACTCCTTATCTCTTTGACACCACAGTGGAAGGAAATATCGCCTACGGCCTGAGGGCTCGGGGGAATCCCAGGAAAAATTGGACCGCCATCATCGAAGATGCCCTTCAGAAGGTAGGTCTACGGGGTTTGGCAAAGAGGAGGGCCCGGGAGCTTTCGGGAGGCGAGGTCCAGCTGGTCGCCATTGCAAGGGCCTTGGTTATCGATCCGAAGATCCTGTTTCTCGATGAGCCCACGGCAAATGTGGACCTCAGGCATATCCACCAGCTTGAGGAGATCATTGCGGCCATCAATGGGGATCGTGGAACAACTATTGTTCTCGCCACGCATGACCTTTCCCAGGCATATCGGTTCGCACATTATGTCTTCCCCTTCTTTGAGGGGCGACTGGTTCCCTCCACCATGCATAATCTTTTTGGTGGTACCATAAAGTCCTCTCCGGATGGCCCCTATTTCGACACGGGCAAGATCCAGATTTGGATCTTACAGGAGGTCTCCTCCTCTGCCTCCACTCACATTTCCATAAACCCAGAAGATATCATCGTCTCCAAGGAGCCCTTCGCCTCCAGCGCCAGGAATCGATACGAGGGAACCATCACCCAGGTGGTTGATCAGAAGGGAAGGGTAGACTTGGTGGTCAACGCAGGGGAGAGCTTCAGGGTTCAAATCACCGAACATTCCTTTCGGAGGCTGGGATTGAATGTGGGCTCCCGGATATATGTGACCTTCAAGGCGAGCTCCGTCCATCTCCTCTGATAGGAGCCAGTGGGGGAACTCCATGGAAAAAGAGATGTTGACGGCAAGAGAAGCGGCTGCATACCTTAACCTTAACGAAAAGATCATCTACCGGCTGGTGAGGGAAGGGAGGGTTCCCGGTGCCCGCATTACCGGCAAGTGGACCTTTTCCCGATCTCAGCTCCGGGAGTGGATCGAATCCCATTCCCTTGAGGTGATAGGGTCCTTTCCCTTTTTACCTACATCGAAGGCCAAAAACGCACTGTTCATTGCTGGGAGCGACGACCTTTTGCTGGGCCGAGTCCTCGCGCGGATTCTCCATGCGGAATGCCCGGAACTCCTCGCCTTCTATGCAACTTTGGGAAGTCAGGCGGGGATCAGGGCCATCAGAGAGGGGAGGGCCCACCTGGCGGGAGTCCATCTCTACCATCCCCAAAGCGGGGAATATAACCTGCCGTTCCTGGGTGATTTTCCGCCCAAAGAGAGACCCTTGGTGTTCAATCTGGCCTATCGAAACCAGGGATGGATGTTTCGGCCGAAAGGATCCCCCGTTTTTCAGGGTGCGGCAGACTTCCTTCAGCCGGGCACACGGCTAATCAATAGGGAGAGGGGGTCAGGAACGAGGGTGCTTCTGGATTATCTCTTGGCTAAAGATGGGATCGATTCGAAAAAGGTAGTGGGCTATACGAACGAGGTCTATACACACCTGGAGGTGGGTTTGGCCATTTTGAAGGGGGAGGCCGATGTGGGACTGGGGATCCAACCGGTAGCAGAATTCTTGGGGCTCCGTTTCCTCCCCATCACCGCCGAACGGTACGACCTGCTCGTTCCACAGGGAAATCTCTCCATGGAACCCGTTCGGATATTTTTCAACCTCCTCCATTCGAGGAGGTTCTTGAAGGAAGCAAGGGCACTGCCTGGATACGACCTGAAGGATTCGGGGAAGATACTCCAGTGAAGGGGACAGGGCAATAGGCATAACAGAGCATGTTGAACCGTTTGAACACCTCCTGGAGGATGGCCAAAAACCGCTCCGTGTCGTGATCGTCTTGAAATATAGGCAAGCGGGCATTCCTTTCTGTAGAACCATTTCAGCTAGCGGACATATTTATACTAGGCTCATCTCCAAAAAAGTTGGTGGTCATAGAAGGATTCAAGGGGTCAAGGATTCAAGGATTCAGGTGAAATGATTAAACATTACAAAGAATTGA
>JAUWDQ010000119.1 GCA_030608745.1 Pseudomonadota bacterium
GAAAAAGTCGCTCTTCGCTGCCTAAAATCGGTTCTGCAGTGCTGCAGTGTTGCAGTGCTGCGGTCGGTTCCTTATGTGATAAATATTTTAGTTCAGCTACGCGGTAATTTCGCGCTCAGAGCTCCTTTTTCCCGTTTTTCAGAGATCTCTTATTGCTGGAACACCCTGCTTTTTATAAGAAATATTTTTTGGAAAGTTTGGGAAACTTACAGGGAGTCTTTGACAAAACTCCCCCAATTTTGTATATCCCTTCCATAAAAGACCTCTACGACTAGGAGCATGTTTCATGAAGTGCAAGGTTATCTTCCAACCATCCGGGAGAAGGGGGTACGTAAATAAGGGAAAGGATCTGCTTCAAGCCGCCCGGGATATGGGAGTGGATATCGAATCCGTCTGCGGGGGAAGACAAAGCTGTGGGAAATGTCGGGTCAGGATAGAGGAGGGTTCGTTCCCAAGGGATGGGATTCATTCGGCAAGAAACAACCTCTCCCCATTCACCTCCGAAGAGGGTAAATGTATCGAGGCCGAGGAGGTGTCCCTTGGGTACCGATTGGCCTGCGCGGCTCGGCTTCAAGGGGATGTAGTGGTCTTCGTCCCCGAGGAGAGTCGGGGAGGAAAACAGGTTATCTGTAAGGCACCAAGGGATATGGGAATCGAGGTCAACCCAGCGGTCAAGGGTTATGATCTCGAGCTGACTCCTCCGTCCCTTTCAGATCCCAAGGCCGACTTGGAAAGGGTGAAGTTGGGGTTGGAAAAGCGGTATGGCCTGAAAGGCCTTGGCATTGATTATTCCAGGCTCAGAGTGTTAGGGGATAACCTCAGGGCTGCCCAGTGGAACGTAATTGTCGTCATCTGGATGGACCAAGAGATTATCGATATTAAACCGGCAAGCCTCAAATCCCTTTATGGTCTTGCCATCGATATCGGAACCACGACCGTCGCCGCCTATCTCTGTGACGTCGTTAGCGGGGAGGTCTTGGCCACGGAGTCCATGATGAACCCCCAGATATCCTTCGGGGAGGATATCATGGCTAGAATCAGTTATACCATGGATCACCCGGGTGAAGGGTTGGATAAGATGCATAACCAGATCATTCAATCCATCAACCAGATGGTCGCTGATACAACTAGCCAGATCGGGGCTTCAGCAGAGGAAGTCTATGAGATGACCATCGTCGGAAATACGGCCATGCATCACTTCTTTTTGAAGATTAACCCAGAATACTTGGGAAGGGCCCCCTTTTCCCCGGCCCTTCAACAATCGTTCGACGTAAAGGCCAGGGATTTAGGCCTTAAAATCCATCCCTCTGGGAACATCCACGTCCTCCCCATTGAAGCGGGTTTTGTGGGAGCCGATAATGTGGGGGTCATATTGGCCCAGCAGCCCCATCATGCGGACGAGAAAATTCTAATCATCGACATCGGCACCAACGGGGAATTGGTCATGGGGAGTAAGGAAGGCCTCATCTCTGCGTCTTGCGCCACGGGGCCAGCATTTGAAGGGGCACACATAAAATTCGGAATGCGCGCTGCCCCTGGAGCCATTGAGAGGGTTCGGATAGACCCCGAGGACTACCAAATCAGTTTCAAGGTGATAGGAGTTGATCAGTGGAGCCACCAGTGCAAGCCCAATGAGATTGGGGCAAGGGGCATCTGTGGTTCCGGTATTATCGATGCGGTGGCGGAGATGTTCAAAGCGGGGATCCTGGATAAAAGCGGACGAATTCTCGGAACTGTTTCCTCAAACCGCATAAGAAAGACCAACAGTGGATATGAATTCGTCATTGCCAAGGCTGGGGAAACGGCCATTAGTCGGCACATCACCATCACCTCCGAAGATATCAGGCAGGTCCAGCTGGCCAAGGGGGCTTTATATGCAGGGGCCAAGGTGATGATGGGAACCTTGGGAATCAAAAGGATCAATCGGGTCATCCTTACGGGGGCATTCGGAAACTACATCGATCCCGAAAAGGCCATGGTCTTAGGCCTGTTTCCGGACTGCGAGCTACAAGAGATTACTGCGGTGGGCAATGCGGCTGGCGACGGTGCTCGCCTCGCCCTCCTCAATAAGGAAAAGAGGAGGGAAGCGAACGACATCGCCAGGGGGATTGGCTACGTCGAATTGACCCTTTGTAAAGATTTCACGGATCAATTCGTTTTGGCTATGCATTTCCCCCATATGAGGGACCCCTTTCCCCATCTCAGGGGGCTTATCCCCGAAAAGATGATCAATCTTTAAGGTAGTTTGGACCCCGTCAGAAGAGGAGACATGAGCCAAGACCTGAGAAGCTGCGAAATGGAAATAAGACAGGCGATTCGAAATATTAAATTGGACCCCGAGACCTTCTAAGGATGACGTTGAAAAATCTCTCGATTCCGCCGGCCGATTCTTTTTGAACCACCTGAAGGAAATCCGTCTCCTGATCGATCGGGACCACTACGATGAAGCAGTTAAAGAGCTGGAAAAGGTCCAATTCAGGCTGTGATGAATATCTCTCGAAGATGTACCGCGCTTCTCCGATGTGGGATCCTTAAAATAACGGAAGTTCCCTGACTTTTGAAGGGGGTATTTTTGTAACCTATTGAATATATAGCAAATTCTGTTTCGCCCAAGCGAACACCCTTATCCCTTCTCTTCCAAGCTTTCAAAGTGACCTTTTCGGGGCTCGCAGGCGGGGAATACTTACTCCTTTCAGCCGAGTTTTGGTATTGCCGTTATGCGGTGCTGCAGTGCTGCGGTTTGAAGAATAGAATTACGCTCATGGACAAGGGTGTTCTCCTAAAACTTCCGTTAAAATAAAGTTTGAACTTATCGAAATGTTGTGCTAAAAAGGGACAGGAATCCGATAGAATTGGCGAAAATTCCTGTTGCCATGTCCAACCTCATCCTCAAAGATATAAAGGGGGAAGAAAACATTTACCCCATAGATAAGGTCCCCTTCAAAATCGGAAGGGAACGGAAAAATGATCTGGTCCTGGATTCGAAAATCGTTTCCCGCGATCATGCCCAGATCGTAAGGGCAAAGGAGGGCCTCACCATAGTGGATCTCGACAGCCACAACGGGACCTTTGTCAATGGAACCCGAATTAAGGAGGCCATATTACGAGATGGCGATGAAATCCTCATAGGGGAAATCCTCATCCTTTACCAGAAAACCACCGGCGAGGATATTCACTTCATGGAGGATGATTCCCCTTTGGATTCAAAAGCTACTATCATCAGGCCCATTGAAGATTTGGCGATAACCGGGCTTCTGGGAAAGGGGGAGCAGCCCCCTCGCCGAAAGGATCAGCGGATTGAGCAACTGGAAAAGAATAATCGGAATCTTATCGCTCTTTACGAGTTGAGCGAAAAACTGATTTCCTCAATCTCCTTGAGGGAGTTATTGGACATCATTATCGAACTCATCTTCAAATCCATTGATGCAGACCGAGGCTTCTTAATGTTGTTCGATGAGGGGAGAAACCTGATCCCCAAGGTCATTAAATATAGGGATTCGGCTTCGAAGGGCGATGAAAAAATCACCATCAGTCAAACCATCGTCAATAGGATCACACAGGATAGGGTTGCCATTATGACCTCCGATGCCATGGTAGACCCCAGATTTAGTGAGGGACAAAGCATATATCTCCATGGGATACGATCGGCCATGTGTGTCCCCCTTTGGAGGGAGAGTGATATCATCGGCATCATCCATCTCGACAGCTTCAGGCGAATAAACCAATTCACGGAAAATGACCTGGAGCTCCTGATGGCTATTGCGAACCACGCCGCCATCGGCATTGAACAGGCGAGGCTGAATGAGAGAATTCTGAGGGAGATGCAGATTAGGAGCAATCTCGAGCGCTTCCATTCTCCCGATGTGGTCAACACCATCATGGAAGAAAGCGCCGAGAAGGGGACTTTATCCCTGAAGGTCGAGGAAAAGGCGGCCACGGTCCTCTTCATCGACATCCAGAATTTTACCTCTTTGGCGGAAAGGCTGAGTGCCACGGAGGTCGCCTCACTTCTGAACGAATACTTCAGCATCATGACCGATATCGTTTTCGAATACGACGGAACGCTAGATAAATACATCGGAGATGCCATTATGGCCACCTTCGGTGCCCCTTACTCCCATGGAAATGACGCCGAGAAGGCGGTTTTGGCGGCATTAAAAATGCGGGGGGAATTGGAAAGGTTAAGGAGCCGGAAGGAAGAAAGGCACCGATTCGATGTTCGCATAGGGATAAACAGCGGTAATGTCGTGGCGGGCTATATCGGGTCCATGAAAAGATTGCAATATACCGTCCTGGGAAACGTGGTCAACGTGGCCTCCTATTTGGAATCCATAGCCAGACCCAACGAAATCCTGATCGGGGAAGAGACCTTTCGGCAGGTGAATAAGCTCTTCCTCTTAGAAGAATCGGGCAAAAAAAGGGTGAAAAGGGGAATGAGAGAGGTCCGTTATTACCGAGTAATTGGCGAAAAATAGAAGGGGATATTCATTGCCATGGGATCATTGAATAGGATTATGCCGCTCATTCCGTTGATCCTATCCCTTTCCTTCTCAATCTCCCTCGGTCAAATCGAAAGGGACCCGGAGGAGAAGGATATCAAGAACCTCTTCTTCAACCCGAGGGTGAGTTCGGAGGAGATAAAAAGGGTGGTGGTACTGCCCATCCACTCGGAGGAAGAAGGGTTGAGATATGCGCCCAGGATAACGGATCTGCTCCTTGCGAACCTCAGAACGGTCCGGAAATATGACATCCTTCCCGCCCAAAACCTCAAGGGCCTCGTTGAGGAAAGGCACATGGATTGGGCGAGAATCCATCACTACACCCAGGCTTTGGAGATCGGCAAGTCCCTTGGTGTCGATGGGGTGATTATCGGTTCCTTGTCCCAGTATGGCAGAATGAGAGAAAGGGCTCAATTCGGCCTAAACATTCGGATGATCCGGATCCCGGAGGGGAATACCGTCTGGAGCATGAGCTGTTCCGCTAGAGGAAAACCAAGAGAGATGGAAAGCATTGCAAAGGGGGGGATTGAATCCATCATGCGTACTCTAATCCATCGATGGCAATCCGAGGAAACCACGATGGCCTGGGGCATCAAACTCCAGCCCCTGGAAGCCTCAGGCGGCTACCGACACATCACCCTTGAGGTTCCCGAATACAGGGAGACAGAGATAAAAGAATACACCGTGAGCCGGAGCACATCTAAATCGGGACCGTATAAAGTGGTTAAGCGATTGAGGCGGAGAAGAAGGGGTTCCCGGTCCTTCAAGGATCGTAACGTCCAAGCAGGTCGGAACTATTTCTACCGTTATTGTGTTCTTACGAAAAAGGGTTTCCTAAGCCCATTCTCCAAAGCCGTCGAAGCACGTTTAGCTGTAAAACCAGTCACGCCCCGGCCTCTCGGCCATAGAGGGGAAGATTCGTGAGATTCGGTTAACCTGGGGAAAAAGACCTGAGGAAGGATGTAACCTCAGGGTTGGAAAGACCTATACGTACAAAATAATCGCTGTGGACGAGGATGGCCTGGAAAGCCCATTTTCCCAAGAAGTATCGGCCACTACCGCACCTAAATAATCACCGCCTCAGCTCGGAGAGCCTCCGCTTCACCTTCCTTCGCTCTAAGTCCGTCAAATCACCCAATTCTAAACATTTCTCCCACTGCCGAAAAGCGGACATCTCCTGCTTCAAGGCCCTGTAGCAGGTGGCCAAGGCGTCACGATATTGGTACGTGGTAGGGGAGAGTTCCACTGCCGTTTCGTACTCCAAGACGGCATCGGCCAATCTATCCGACCGCTCGAAGATCTTGCCCAGGAGAAAATAGACCTTTGGGTTCCCCTGATCCAGCTGGAGCGATTTTCTCAAGGCCCCGATAGCCTCTCTATACTTACCTTTGTACGATAGAATCTCTCCCAGGTAGCTATAGGCGAAACCACTATTGGGGGCGATCCCCAAGATTTTCTTGACCACCGGCAAAGCATCCCCGTATTTTCCATTTTCGATATAAATTTTTGCAAGGAGGCTAAGGGCCTCAAGGTTATCGGCATCCAGTTGTATGGCATTTTTGAGGTATTTTACGGACTCCGGGTATGCTCCCTTCTTCTTGCTATACGCCTTTGCCAAAAGGACATGAGCATCTACAAAATTCGGGTCCTCATAGAGGGCTTTTGAAAGGCTATCGATGGCCGGGTCGTATTCCCCGCGCTCCATGCTGGCCTTTCCACCTCGGAAAAGGAGCTGCGATCGGGAAAGCCGGCTGGTGGAAATGGGCCTCTCGGCCTTCATAGAAGCCCGAACTCCATACTGGTCTTTCAGGTATCCAATGATGGCCAAGTTCGAGAATCGATCTTTTTCGCCGACCCGATAGACACCCACATACCTCCCCGGGGAAATCTCCTGCATCGGCAAATTCTTCTTAAGATGACCCAGGTCAAAGGCAGCCGCCTTACCTGAATCCCCCTTCAATGTCACCTCTATCCTATCTCCTGCCACCAAAGGTGCAGTAACATCGTGGCCAATGGATTTTATGGTCGGTATCCTCACCTTGATGAGGGTGCTCTTAAACTCCAGGATAACCCCCTCCTCGATGGAAACCCTGGCCTCAAAAGGTCGAAATCCGTCCTTATAAACCTTGAACTCATATTCCCCCGGCAAAATATCCTTCCTCTGCAAGGGCGTCTCGCCGATTAACTCTTCGTCGAGATAGACCTTGGCCCCGGAGACGGTCTCCTGATTCCCCGAAATGGCGTGAACCTCAATCCCTCCAACAGGCACACATTTCTCCTTAGCTTCCTCAAATACCGCCAGGATTTTCGGGGGAGTCATGATGGGATCCAGCTCAAAGGTGGGGTCCACCTTGAGGATATTGCAGAATTGCTGCCTTGCCTCCTCCTTTTTGAGAAAAGCCATATAGGCGAAGGCTATCGTCTTAAAAGCCTCAACCCTTTCCCCGTCTCCCTTCAGAAAGGGAACGGCCTTAAATAGTTTATCAATGCAAAGTTGATATTCCCCATTCTCGTAGGCCTTCATACCCTGTGAGAAGTGATCATCCCCCGATTCGACCTCTCCCGTCCCCCCAAAGAAGAAAATGAGGGCCGTTGAAACAACGAGGCCAATCCACAAAAAAACCACCTTATAAGAGCTCGGCTTCACCGTTAGATTCCCTTCTTCATCCGTGTATGCCTTTTTACCATAAAGCTCGTTCCCTGTCCACAGGAAATCCACTCTTGATATCCTTGACATAATTCCATGATTCTGTTAACCAATTCTAAAAAAAACAGCCAAAGGGAGGATGAACGTCATGAAAAAGGGAATGACCATCTTATTCGCCTCCTTATCAATGCTCATGGCACCCGAAATGGCCCTTGCGAGAAAGGCACCCCCGCCGGCCAAGGAATTCGAGGTGAAATACGACAAGGGCCCTTATGAGAAGGTAATGACCGCGGATCGATATCGCAACGAACTGTTAAAAACGGGAAAGGAGCAGAAGGCTTTCAAGGATATCTATTTCGACCGCGCAAGAGAGCTATACGAAAGATCGCTTCTCGAAGACGAGACATTCATCTATGGCCACACGAGCCTCGGATTTCTCTACCTATGGGCTTCCATCGACCCCTACCTATCCAAGAGGGGGATTCTCAGGCAGGCAAGGGATAGATTCATCAAGGCCATTAGCCTGAGGAGATCCCATTATGAAGCCTATTACTATTTGGCCGTGGTAGATACATTGGAAAAGGATTGGGACTCCGCGTTGACCAACCTGAGGGAATATATTCGATCGGAAAGAGACGATTCCTACTACCATCTCCTCTTGGGCTACATTTATGCTTCTGGGAAGGACGAAATCACCAAAAAGGCCAAGGTGGAATTTGAACTGGCCAAGGAGAGGGCTACCGATCCCATTTCCGTTCAATGGGCTATCAGGCAGCTCAAAAGGCCGCAAAAACCAAAAGGGATCCCCCCCATTAAATTGCCTACCCCTCCGAGAAAGGAGTATTTCCCCAGGTCTGTCTCCATGAGAATCTATGTCCCCAAGTTCGTGGATAAGACGGGGCAGGA
>JAUWDQ010000207.1 GCA_030608745.1 Pseudomonadota bacterium
CCGCTTCATCCCCTGCCCTGTTAAATTGAAGGCAGCCATATCAAGAGATATGAGATATAGAAGCTGCTTGAAAACAGTAACATCAAACAAAGAAAATATTTAACAGGGTAAATCACTGCACCGTACTTCTATGTACGCCTCATTCCTCAGGATTTGCGCGCCTTGCATCTGGATCTTTTTTCTTTGCCGTCTGATTTCGACTTTTTACAATGACGTCAAGAATAGAGATTGGAAACTTCACGTAACTTCTCATCTCCCGGTCTCCATATTTAACCACATAGAGCTCCGGCCAATCTTCGATGAGAACCTCATCGGGATACTTACTGTTAACCCATCCCGAATCGATGGCCTCCACGATGATTTCCCCGTACTCGCGATGGGTTTTAATGGGTAGAGTTGACCACCCACCACATCCACAGAGGAAAACCGACATTAAGAGGAGAATGGTAACTTCCATCCCATATATGCCCTGTATTGGCTCTCTAGGAGGTAGTTCGGCCGGAAATGTCTCCTCATCCCCATCTCCACAGGGCGATACAGAAAAGGATCAAGAAGGTAATTACGAGGGCGGAGTTGGCCAGATAGATGAAGGTTTTTTTGGAGGCGCCCCTCGCGGGGGTGATTTCCCTTGGTCCTTTCCAGAGTTGCCCGACTATGTTGAACTTCTCGAGGACTTCCGGGCCATGAGGGGCTGCTGAGAGGTCATCGGTGAGATCCCTGCCCGCAAAGTGCTGTCCCATGTGTCGCCCGTCCTGCCATGAGGAGCTTGGGGAAAGATCGTATACATCTCCTCCCACGGCGACGTAGGTCGGCTTCCCTCCGGTTGCATCGAAGGAGAGTAAATCCGTGTGGGTAAAAACGCCTCCGGTCGCCTCTTTTGTCCCTTGGGGGCCGATCTCCCCTCTGAGTCTTCTCCGGATCACGAAAGTAGTGAAGAGCGCGATACCCACCATTAAAAGGTAGAGGGCGATCTTAACGGACAGGATGATTCCGAATCTGGTGGTATAGAGGTGCGAGAAGGCGCTCATCCTCGCCATGGTCAAAAGGATTCCTGTGACACCGACGATGGTTATACAGGTCCATCCCAGAAATAACTCCGACCTGGGGAGTCCTCGGGTGAGGGCCTTGGGCGTAATGAATATGTGGACATAGAAGATGGTGCCGAACCAGATGACACCTGCAGCAATATGGAAATATCCGATGAGAAAGCGGACGATTTGTTTAAAGCGAGAAGGTCTCTCGGAGGCTTTTGCTGGAATGGGGTACTGGTGGCCTCCCTTTTGGAACGCCTGTCCATATGGGGTTAGCTCCGGCCCACCCCAAGGGGATTTATGGCAGACCTCACAGTCCTTGCCCGTTTGGGTAGCGTATTCTTCCGTTGCTGGGAGAAGGGGGGGAAACGAACAGAGAAGTGCGGTGAGGATGAGGGCGGACCCGGCGATGTGACGAAATCTTACCCGTGCCATTGACTCTACGGGTTCCCTCCCGTTTCCTTGAGCATGATTCTGGCATCCGCCACAACACACGTGGTCGATGAACAGATGACCGGGTTAAGGTCGATCGATTCGATAAACTCCTCAAGATCCATAACCAATTCGGAGAAGGTTATGAGAAGCCGGGTCAATTCACTCAGATTGATCGGTTCTGAGCCCCGATAACCCTCCAGAAGCGGGCTTGCCTTAAGGCCCTTTACCATTGATTCGACATCCCTTTCACGAAGAGGCGCCATCCTCATGGTGATATCCCGATAGATCTCCACCCCGGTTCCACCAATTCCCAGGAGGATCACTGGTCCAAATTGGTAGTCGATCTTGGCGCCGACGATCAATTCTAGGCCCGACATCATCTCCTCAACCAACACGCCAACAAAGCCCTCGATTTGGCTGAACCGGGTAAAGGTTTTGGTCAACTCCCCATCGGTATCGATCCCAACCGCCACGCCATCGCAGTCTGATTTATGGACAATCCGAGGAGAAACCACCTTCGCAACTATTGGGTAACCGATCTTATGGGCAAACCGAACTGCCTCCTCCACCGTGCTCGACATGGTGAATCGAGGAACGTTCAGGCCTGCCATGGAAAAGAGGCGCTTGGCCTGAGGTTCCAAGACCCAGCCCACATCCTTTGAAGCAAAAAGTATGTTCCTTATCCCTTTCTTCACCAAGGTTGCCACCTCCTCATGGCCTCAGCCATGTGGACCGTACCCTCAATGGAGTGGGCCACCGGTATCCGGTTAAATTCAAATCCCTCGATGAATATACCGTACTTTTCCACATGGGGTACGTAGGCGATGAGTGGTTTGTCCGCTTGCCGATAGATCTGGCTCAATCGGGCTGCCAAATCCGATGTTACCCCAGGCGTGTAGGGGAGAAGCAGTATCAAGACACAGTCAACTTCCTCCATGCTGCTCAGGAATTTAGCGGCGGCGATGAAGTCATCATCCACGGCGCTACCCGTTAAATCGATAGGATTGCTAAAGGAGGCGATTGCCCGCACTCTCGGTGAAACTTGTTCCCTGATTTCCGCTTGATGCTGCTCCGATAAGGTCGGCACGGAAAGGCCATGGGAGAAACAGGCATCGACAGCCAGGGCCCCGTGACCCCCACTTGTGGTGATGATACCGATCCTGCCTTCAATGGACTGATTGTAACAGCTCAAGGCTTCGCAGAAGGAGACCAGCTCAAGTTCATTTCTGGCCTCCACCACACCATACTGAGAGGCCACCGCGGAGAAGACCTCGTAGTCTCCGGCCATTGAGGCCGTGTGGCTGGAAATGGCTCTACCTCCCCCGGGACTCTTGCCCGATTTTAAAACAATCACGGGCTTTGGGCATCGACCAGTTGCCAGAACAAACTCCCTCCCCTCGTTTTTCTCGAAACCCTCCACGTAGAAAGCGATAACATCAGTCCCGGGGTCATGGGCAAAGTATCTGAGCAGGTCCAGTTCTCGGATTAAGGCCTTATTCCCAATACTTACCGCCAGGGAAAGTCCAATGCCTTCATTGGCAAACTTGGTCATCTGATCCACAAGGGTCCCCCCGCTTTGACTGACCAGGGTAACCCTCCCCTTATTCGGCCTTACCATTCGTTCGCTGGGAAGGAAAAAGGTGTCCATATGGGGAGGGGAATAAATCCCCAGGCAGTTGGGTCCTATAAATGGAAAGCCCGCTTCACTTGCCAGGGATACCATGCGTTCCTGTAAGTCCTTTCGGCCAATTTCAGCAAATCCCCCCGAAATGACCACCGCTCCACCAACTTTGGCTTCAATACATTCGGCCATGATATCGGGAACCATTTGGGCGCGGACGGCGATGACCGCCAGATCGACCTCTTGGGGAATATCCGAGATGCGGGCATAAACCATTTCCCCCTGGAGGATCCCCCCCCGGTCATTAACCGGAAAAACCTCGGCCTGGAACCGAAGGCTATTCTTGTTATAAATGACATTGGCCGGATGCCGGTCGTTATTCAGGGAAACCCCGATGACGGCTAAGGTTTTCGGTTTGAACAGGGCTTCAAAATTCACCGGTGCCTCCATCGTTCAGAATAGGAGTGTTTGGACGGAAAATTTTGCCGTATATGATAAAGGATATTTTCGGCCATTGAAAGTGTTTTTTATGGATTGGTTCAACACTCCTCAAATCGAGGAGGATGGACCGCTTGAAGGGGCTGAGAGGGTAAGGGTTCAGATGATCCTGATTACGAATTCAGGGCAAGCCTCAGCACAGTATCCGCATAATATGCATTTTCCCATGTCGACAATGGACTGGCCTTTCTTGCCCTTGGATTCGTCGGTTTGAGAAATGTCCAAGTGGAGGGCCCCTTGAGCACAAGCCTCCACACAGGCTCCGCAACCCACGCAGCGGTCGTAAATCGTGAGGGTCCGCGAGGCGGTTTCTATTTGAGATAACGTTTCCTCTGAAACATCGCGCCCCTCGAAGATGCTCACATTCATCTCTACTTCGGCGGGCGACTTCATGCCAACGCAGATGGAATCGACAAAGCCCAAATTCCGGAGATACTGGAAAGGCTCTTTGGGGGATTCCCTCAAATGTCCGCCGGCTAATGGTTTCATGGCATAGATGCCCATTTCACGGGCATCAGCTCGCCTGCACACCTCGATCATATCATCAATTGATCCGTCTATAATCCCGAGTCCCTGGGAATTGAGCACGGGGAATAAGACATCAATATCCCGCTCTGCGACTACGGCCCGGGCCCCCTCCACCTTGTGGACTGATGCACCAATGGCCCTGATCAGACCGTGTTCCTTGAGATCAAGGAAAAGATCAAGGACGCCGCGGCGTTCCGCCAAGTCTTGAGTGCTATGGACAAGGTGAAGGTGGTAGATGTCGATATACTCCCGATCCAACTCCTTGAGGGAGGCCTCGAAATCCATCTGGGCGAGATCCGGTGTCCTCGAATGTGTTTTGGTGGAAATGATGGCCTTATCGCCGGCGCCCCTGAGCCCCTCACGTAAATGGCCCTCGGTTCCGTAGGTTCGCCCGGTGTCGAAAAAATTGATTCCAGAATCCAATGCCTTCTTCACCGACCGACCACCTTCTTTCAAGGTCAGATTAGCCTGCATCTCTGCAAAGATGAGCGTGCCATAGGAGAGCTCGCTAACCTCTATTCCCGTGTTGCCCAACGTATTTCTCTTCATCGTAGATCCCCCCGGAGAGCAGGATAGATGACAAACCAGTGAATTGC
>JAUWDQ010000016.1 GCA_030608745.1 Pseudomonadota bacterium
TACGTCCGAGAATTAGGTTCCTTCCCAAAGTTTTCCGGAACTTCAAGGTTCTATTCCATACCCCAGTTCGGGGTTTTCCTTCCGAATTTTTTAGTATCCTAAAATTCTGAGGAGTTTCTGGACTTTTGGGCTCTTCCCAACGCCCGATCGCCCAAATTCCTTTGAGCCACCCAAATAGCAATTCCAAATGTCAAAATTCAAATGTCAAATAAAACCCCAATGCTTAAATGTCAAAACTCTTAATTTCCTTCAATAGTTAAGTATTTAGCTTGTCAAACCACTCGATAACTCAACGACTCGAACAATCAACCTTCCCCATTTGTCATTTGACATTCATTTGAACTTTGCCTGCCCCGTGAAATGTTAGAGCTATTTCACCGGGGAGCTTTGGCATTTGTTCACTCTAATTTTTGTAACTTTTTTAGCAAGTTAGAGTAATTACATGCCTTTTTCTGAGGAAACTCCAGTCATTCTTGCCTTGACAAGGGAGAATACTTCCTCATATCTTAGCCACTGGAGCCGGTAGATAATGCAATTTGTGGGCAAAGGAGGGAGCTATATTGTGAGCTGGCAAGACGAATATAAGGCAAAATGTGTGTCCCCGGAGGAAGCGGTTAAGGTCATAGAATCTGGGGACACCGTGGTTATTCCCGTAGCTACTGAGGCTCAAGCCCTATCCAGAGCCCTTTTGAACCGGGAGGATGAGCTGAAAAACGTTAACGTGTTGCTTCGTATGCCTCGATTTGACCTCGGTTGGCTTGGCGGGGATGTTGGCGATGCGTTCAACGTAATTCTGGATACTCAGCCCGCGAGTTTCGGCGCAAAATTCATGAATGAAAAGGGGCTTGATCTCATACCTTTCCTTTACGGCCTTCGCTTCAAGGGTGAGCATGATGCTCGACGAATGGCCGAAGATATAGACGTAGTTATGATTGTGGTCTCTCCTCCCGACGAGAATGGCCTTTGTAGTTTTGGTTTGTACCTCTCTCACAAAAAGGATTATACGAGCAGAGCCAAGAAGGTACTTGCAGAGGTGTGTGACAGCCCTGCCATGAGAGTACGAACCCCTGGAGATAATTATATCCATACCTCGGATATTGATTTCTTTGTGGAGCATATCCCGGCCCCTATTCAGGAACCCCAACAGAAGCATGACCAGCTTGATAAGCGGGTAGCGGAATACGTATCTACACTCGTTCGTGATGGTGATACCCTTGAGCTCGGCCCTGGTCTGGCCGCATCTCTTCCCGGCCTGGGAACCTTTAATGACAAGCGAGACCTCGGCATCCATTCTCCCATCATCGGCCCCGGGCTCCTGGACCTCATCAGGCGGGGCATTGCCACTGGAAGGTGCAAGAACCTTCATCCGGGTAAGGCTGTTTCCTCAGGTTTCAGATGGGTTGAAAGGGAAGAGGATATTTCCTTCATCGATGGTAATCCGGTCTTCGAGGTTCGGAGCAGCTCTTATGTTAATGACATTCGAGTGATTGCCTCTAACGACCGAATGGTAGCCATTAACGGCATCCTCGCCATCGATCTTGCTGGTCAAATCGCGGCGGATTCTATAGGAACGCGTATGTTCGGTGGGGCAGGGGGCCAGGTCGATTTCGGCATAGGCTCTGTCCTGTCCAAGGGGGGATGTTCTATCGCTGTCCTCCGCTCCACTGCCTCCAAGGGTACCATCTCACGTATTGTGTCCAGCCTTGAGCCGGGAACCATCGTAAGTCTGCCCTGGACATTTGTCGACTATGTCGTAACCGAATACGGCATTGCTAAACTTTTAGGGAAGTCTCGCAGGCAGCGAGCTGAAGAACTCATTGCCATAGCCCATCCTGACTTCCAAGGGGAGTTAGCCATACAGGCAAAGAGGCTCTTCTAGCCCCGATGGTCATTTCCTGACAGAAACAACTCTTGGAGGTTACCAATTCTATTTATTTGGGATTGAAATGTGGTATTTCGCGACACTCGGCGAATCTGCGTATTTCAGTTAGTTAGCGGAAATCTTGCATTTCCTTAGCCGGTCCGTTTACCCTGTCCGCTCCAATCATCGAAAGCCACCGGCGCCATACTTTCGTGCCAGTCTCACTTCACAATCCAGGCAACAGACAATAGCCTCATCAAACTCTTCTGTGTATTTATTAGAGTCATATCCCAGTATTCTCCATCCGGGGGGGAGGCCTTGTTTTTTCCAATCGATTTTCTTCCCACACCAATCATATTTATAAATCATTTGAAAACCCTTACGTATAGAACATGAAGTCAATAGGTTTGATCGATGCCCAATTTTGTTACGTATAGGCGATTAGAATTAACCAAAGGAATGATGCCGTTGGTTTGGGGGTAATCCAATAAGGAGACGGAAGAAGGCCGGCCTCACCTAGCTGGACCCTTGGTCAGATTCGGAACCGACCTCGCTTTGGAAGCCTAATTCCAAAGCGTCCTTGGCAACTCCTTTCAGCAAGCTCTTCACGGTATCTTTTTTCAACGGCAGCAGGCCCCGAGCAAGGGCCAGACCTACCAGGACGGGATTGGTCGTGCGGTAGGAGCCGAAGTGTTGCATGCTCATCTCGCTGGCGTTAAACACATGGACGTGGGGGGTAAGCTGCTGGAGCATGGCGACGACTTTGTCAATGGAAGGGTATTTCAAACTCTTTGCCTTTATTTCCTGCCTCGTCTGGGTAGGCTTGATGGTGAAGGTATTCAAGACGACCCTTGAATTCTCCGATAAATAGTGCGCATTCCGAAGCGCTTCTGCAGCCTCGGTAGCAATCATCAGGTCAGCGCCACCAGCCCCCACGGAGCCCGCCCATAGGGTTGTACGATCATTATACCCCTCGTTCTCATCCAGGGTTGTAAATCTTATAGAGGCAGTGGCCGGCCCGCCTCTCTGGCCCGACCCCCTTGACTCGGTTCCAAGTACCCTATTGCCTTCGAGTATGGCTGCCTTCCGAAGCAGCTCGCCTAAACCTATTACGCCGGTACCACCGACTCCACAGACGATGATATTAAAGTGTCTCATCACTTTCCCCTCTGGCCTTCTCTGGCCACGATAGCATCAAAGGGACACACACTTGCACAGGCGCCGCACTGGGTGCACAGGCCCGGGTCTATTTGATACATGTCGGAGCCATCCTCCCCTTGGCCGAGCACGATGGCAGGGCAACCGAAGTCAGCAAAGCATATGTCACACATCTTGCATTTTTCGGCCTCAATCTGATAGGTAACCTCCGACTCTACCTTCAGAATTCTATCCCTTCTCCCCTTCTGTAAGGTGCATTCACCTTTTGTCACAATTGCCTTGAATCCGGGCTTCTTGAGGGCCTGTTTTACCAATGCCTCCACCTTGTCCGGTTTGAAGGGATTCACCTCTTTGACCCACTTGACCCCCAGGCCTCTGAGAAGTTTGGCGATATCCACGTGTCTTACTGATTCCCCATGAGGCGTCTCCTGTGTGGCTGGGGTAGGCTGGTGGCCAGTCATGGCCGTCCACCTATTATCTAAAACGATAAGCAGCACATTTGCATCATAATAGGCGGCATTCAGCACCGACGGCAACCCGGCATGAAATAGGGTGGAGTCACCTATGAATGCTATCACCGGAGTATCTTGGACTTTGCGGCTCAAACCTTGGGCAGAACCGATACCACCCCCCATGCAGATCTTAAAGTCTCCCAGGTGGAAGGGAGGGCCCTCCATCATTGCATAACACCCGATGTCCGTACCGATAACATGTTTCCCCTTGGTGGCCTTCTTGATGCCGTAGGCAACCGGCCGATGCGGACATCCCACGCAGAAGGTCCGGACCCTTCGTGGGGCTTCAAAGAGGGGCATGGGTATGCTCCCGCCACTCGGGAAAGCAAGTGAGCCCGCCAGCCTTTCGGTGTCTTCGATGAATTCGAGAGGAAGATGCTCGAACTGCTCCGAGAGGGGCACTCCCAAACCCTTGCTCAGCTCCACGGCAACCCTCGATGGCGATAACATCCCCACGGGCGAGAACCACTCCTTACCTACCAGGGGTACATTGAGCCCAAGATCGTAGGCCATCGCCTTGATTTGTCCCTCCAGAAAGCCTTCCCCCTCCTCAACGATAACGACTCTCTTGAGGCCTTTCAGGAACGAACCTATGGAGTCCGGTGAAAGCGGATGGACCATACCGAGCTTGAGGACTGGCACATTCTCGATCCCAAGGATATTCAGGGCTTCCATCGTGTAGCCAAAGGCCATACCGCAGGTGATGATACCCCAGTCGGCATCACCTTCGACTACCCTGTTCAGATCATTGCTCGCAACATATTCTCGAATCTCCGCCTCCCTCATGAGCAGCACCTTGTGTCTGCCGGGTCTTCCCAAATTAACATCATGAGCCGTCTTTACGAAATGGGGCCTCAACTCGCCCGTTGCCGGGAAGGTTTTCGGCAGAACGCCCAACTCAACCTCCCCCGAGCCGTGCAGCAGTGCGCTGGGAGCATCGATGATACACGGGACGATGAATCTCTCCGAAAGCTCAAAGGCCTTGAGGACAAAGTCCTTCGCCTCCTGTACGCTGCTCGGTTGGAGCACGGGGAAGTGCATGAAGGGAGCATAAAAACGGTTGTCCTGTTCGGTGCCCGAGCTCTGCTGTCCCGGATCCGAGCCATGAACAATCACCAACCCCTTTACCTCTCCCCTGATGACGGTAAAAAGGGTATCTGCAGCCACGTTAAAGCCGGCGAGCTTCATAGCCACCATGGAACGGACCCCGCCCCACGCAGCTCCGATTGCCCCCTCCGTAGCGATTTTCTCGTTCATGCTGTACTCAAAATAGAGGCCCTCGAGCTCTTTGTGAACTTCCGCAATGCTATCCCCCACCCCGGAAGCAGGGGTGCCAGGATAGGTTGCGAAGAAACCTATACCAGCCTCAAGACCTCCCCTGGCAAAAGCCTCAGCGCCTGTGGCCAATACCTTTTTCCCTGGTTCCCTTATTGTCAGTACGCTCATATCCCACCCTTTCAATAATCACTGAGTACCAAATGTCCATAAGAAACTCTCTTCTTAGCCCACGTTAGGCTGGACAATAGTATTTTACCCGTTTGGATGTCATTGCACTCCTACTCCTCTTGCCTAACGATTTCCTGACTCATTCAGGTTGGTAAGACCCTCTACGATAAGCGCTTCTCTTTGTACTAGAATAGCATAGGCTACGAATCATTCTCCAGGTTTGCACCTTGGGTATTGTCGATCGGAAGAGAATCTGCGTCAGGGAAATCAGCCTGCCGTTCAATAAGCGATTACGTCACGGTGTCAAAGGGGAGGGGGGTTACTCATGCCATCCTCCATCTCCACAGTAGCATACACAAGACTAACCCCTTTTCCACCTTTGGAGGGACCTTTAATCAGGGAACTCAATCAAAACCTTGAGGGCTTCTTGTCCCTTAGCCACTTCAAAAGCCTTAGAAATATCCTCAAAGTGAAATGTGTGTGTTATCAGTGGTCTTACATCGATAATCTTCTTTGCTACCAACTCATGGGTTTTCTCATATCCAATGAGTGACGCATCAGAAGTTACTATATCTATCTCTCTTCTTACCAAGGTCATGAAGTCGAACTCCACTGGATTCTCAGGTATCCCAATGAGACAAATCTTTCCAGCAGATCTGACTAACTCTACAGTCTCTGCTATTGTCTCTGGAATTCCCGCAGCCTCCATCACTATATCGACACCCTTTCCATCAGTCTCCTCTTTAACAATTTCTTTAAGATTTTCGTTTTGGGGATTGACAACTCTATGCGCACCCAGCTTTTCCGCAAGCGGCAATCTTCTACCAATCAACTCTGAGACAATTATTCTCTGACACCCGAATGCTGCAACACTTTGCAGAACAAGTAATCCTATGCGTCCCGCCCCAAAAATGACTACTGAATCAGAAGGGGTGGGAGAGGTCCTTCTCACCGCATGGTATGCAACTGAGGCAGGCTCCACCAAAGCCCCCTCTTCCAGGCTCATCCCCGGGGGGGCCGGATAGACTGCATAGCCGGGAAGCTTAAAGTATTCCGCAAACAAACCATCAACCTCTATACCCAGGTGTTTTCTATTCATACATACGTTATATCTACCTGCCCGACAGGGTAGGCATCTCCCGCACACTAGATACGGTGCGCAGATCACAGGTTCGCCAGGTTTCATATTCGGAACACTTTTACCGACTTCCTCGACGATCCCTGAAGCCTCATGGCCTAAAATAACACCCGTTTTTGCCGGGAATTTCCCTTCTGATATATTTTCATCGGTACCACAGATAGTGGCAAATTTAGTCTTGATCAATACTTCGTCAGATTCAATTTGAGGCTTCTCCACATCCCTGATTTCGACTTTCCCAACATCTACGTAAACTAATGCTTTCATTGAACTTACCTCACGATCATATTGTTATCTTTTTATGGTTATTTCCCTAAGTATCATACTGGCTTCACCGGTCTTTTCTCCAAACTCCGGTCATATGTCAAGATTTTGCCAACGGACACCGCTCTATTTCAATCCTATTCTGTATAATATACTACCCAGGTACTGAATGCTTTCAAGTGCACCTCTATCCGGCTCGTCCACATGCGCTTCTAGCTCAACCGATAGACAACCTTCATAGCCAACCTTATTCAGTACTCTGAACGCCCCTTCAAAGTCAACCATACCGGTCCCGGGTATGAAATGACAATGTATTCGATCAATGATGTCCTCAACGTGAACGTGGAAGATTTTCTTACCCAGCTTCTCAATGACATCCAACAGGTTTTCTCTCACCACATACACGTGGCCTATGTCAAGCAGAACCCCCATATTTTCGGCGTTCACATCAGCTAGCATCTTTTGCACATCTTTCAATGTCCCAACAAGCCTCTCACAAGGTTTACCTTGGACCCCCGCTAAGATTACCGGAGGCTCGGGCTCAATGACGACCTTTATCCCTTTGTCCATTGCATAGTTTGCGAGTTTACCTAAATGTTCACTCACTTCCTTCCATTGCTTCTCCCGCTGCTCCTCCTCTGTAACAAGAGCGCCACAGCCGAGGCTCACAAAGGGACATCCCAAATCTACTGCAAGATCTATCCTCTTTTTGGCATATTCTGGATCCAGGTATGGGTTTCCTCCCTGAATAGCAGACACTTCGAGCCCATGTGATTTGATCTCCTTCAGCAATTTCTCCCGGTCCCGTTTGCCCAGTTCGTGAACAGGATGTGTGCGAGAGATCTCAATAGCTTCATATCCAAACTGAGAAACATTCTTGCACATTTCCTCGAATGAATACTTAACATAAGCACTTGAGTTGAAAGACAGTCTCATGATTGAGCTCCTTTTCAGTAAGTGTTAGATCCAGATTCCCACGTGCCCAAAGTTTTTCCTTAATCACCTTATTGGTGCCAACAATAATGGCGGCACGTATTTCGACTCCCTTTTATAAATCTCCCTGACATTCAAAAAACGTTCGGAGGTAATTTAACTTCCCAAACCCGTTGCATTTCCTCGAAGGGGATATCGAAGACAGCATTCTTGGGTGGAAGAGGCTCCTCACACATGAACTCGGGCATTTGATGAAACTCTTCTGAAACGCCAGCACGCTTGTTGAACTCACGCTCAGTTTTCAAGACATCGATGCCCATCTGTGAGATCTTATCGTAGGACAAGTCCCAGCCATACCGACCTTTCAGAAAGAGGGAAAAGAGCTCTGGCCTCTGGACAAACGGAGGCCTGGAAAACAAGCAAAGGCCCATGGTATCAATTATAGCGGCTCGTATCTGAAGCCTTCTGGAATTCTCCACCTGACTTTCGATGCCAAGGGGATCTGTAGTCTTGACTGTTTCAAAGGCATTCCCCGCTGTGTGGTCGGCTCCCATAGGAGAGGTAACATAGGTTACCCCATTGCCTTTCAAGGTTCTGGGGTCGTAACCCGGGATCGCCTGGCCCTTGATTGCAGGGATCCGTCGAATTCCCAGCGCCTTCCCGGTAACAACCACACCCTGCCCCAGGATCCGTCCCAGATGCGTGCCCTGGCCGATCTGTCGAATCAAATCTTTTGCCCCTTCGGCATCTCCAAAGGGGATGACGCTGGCCTCCATCGCCACCCCAAGGGTTGCACCTGTTTCAATGGCATCTAGCCCCACCTCATTACACAGGTTATTCAGTTCAGCAATATCATCGAGCTCGCCAATATCGCAGTTTGAGCCCAGTAATGCAATATTTTCATACTGAATCGAAGCTACCGCTTTCTTGCCCGAGGGATCAGGGAAGACATTAGAACACCGGATCACACATCCCCTTGTACAGGGCATTCCGTATCGCCCTTCTCCCTTGCGTTCGGTAATGACATCAGCCACCTGCTCACCGGAAATCCGTTCGGCTTTTTCGAATTGACCGGCACTGAAGTTTCTCGTGGGCAGAATCCCCAACGAATTTGCCACCATAATTATGGCGGACGTTCCATATTTGCGTCTATTTTCTATTTTTGGGTCGCTCACAAGCATCTGGACAAATTCCCTATTCGCTTCCTGCAGCAATTTGGCATCATGAGGACGAGACGGTTTGGCCCCGGTATCATCAATGACGATGGTTTTAATACCTTTGGAACCCATGACTGCTCCCAACCCTCCCCGTGCAGCATATCGAACTTGAACGTCATGAGCATCAGTGACCGCGATGCCGGCACTGGCCATCATCATTTCTCCCGCCGGTCCGATAGAAATGATTCCGACCGAAGATCCGAAGCGCTCCCGCATGATTTGGAATGTTTCAGAGACTGCCGTATGCTTTAACTCAGGGGCTTCTATCAATTTGGCCCCGTTGGTCGAAATCATCAGGATTCGGGCCTTGGGAGTTTCAGGTATATCCTCCAAGACAATCGCCTTAATTCCGAGTCTCGAAATTTTTCTCCCGGCTTCTCCGCCCACATTAGACTCTTTCACTCCGGAGGTCAGCGGGCTCTTTGCGCCAATTGAAAATTTGCCAGCAGTTGCAATGGTTGTATCTCCTAGAAAACCCGGGGCGATAATGAGTTTATTATAACGTCCGAGAGGATCACTGGTCGGCGGAACTTCTCTCGTTAGAAATTTAGAGATCAACATTCGGCCGCCCCAATGCAGTTCTTCTTCCGAGGCCTGGGCCTTTATAGCTCTTCCATTTCGGGTGTTCACTCTCACGATAGAAATCATGCCTTATCCCTCCGTTAGCCTTAAAGGGCTCTTAATTTTTTCCAAAATTTGGTTCAAACTTTCGGCAACAATCGGATCAATTTCAACTCCCTCAGCCCGGCTTCGCTTCTCTTCTTCGTATTCGATCTCTCCTGGGAAATAGATGCGAGAGATTCCATCTGCTTTCTTTACTTTTCTCAAGGACTCAATGTAGGACGCCATCAATTGCCTGAATTCATCTAACGGCATGAATCGACTAATGTCGATAGCTGTAGAAAATAGACCAATCCCGGTTGGACCCGACAATTGATGAAATGTTTTCACATCGGGGCCATAGCTTGAACCCGAAAGCATGCCTGCTAAGATATCTACTACCAATGCTAAGCCAAAACCCTTCGGCCCCCCAATGGGGAGGACCGTTCCCCTAAGTGCAGCCTCTGGATCCCTTGTCGGGACCCCTTTTTCATCAAGAGCCCATCCAGCAGGTATCCTCTCCTTCCGCTTTTCCATGCGACGAATCTTCCCCCTGGCCACGACACTGGACGCCATATCCAGTATCACATGTGCCTCTGAACCACTTGGAATGGCTACTGATAAAGGATTTGTTCCTACAAAAGGCTCTGCCCCTCCCCATGGTGCCATGGAAGGAGCGGCATTGCACGCGCAAATTCCAACCATTTGCTGTTCCGCGGCCATGAGGGTATAAAAAGCCAGAGAGCCAATATGGTTGGTGTTCCTGGCAAGGGTCAGGCCGATTCCATGATCCCGTGCCTTTTCGATGCAAATCAGCATCGCCCGCTTGGCTGCAACCTGACCCAACCCATTACCACCATCAATAATAGCCGTTGTGTCGTCCTCCCTTATCAACGTAAGGCGGGTCGGGATACTCACCATATTGGATTCAATTCGGTCTGAGAGAAGCTTTAGAAAATTTACGCCGTGACTGTGTATCCCCCGCATATCGGCATACACCAGGCTTTCTGCCACCAATGCCGCTTCTTCATTGGGTACAGCGAGTGCTTTCAATATCGTGCTGGCCATTTCTTTGAGGCGGTCAGGCATGACCTTCATGAGATTAGCCCCCGATTACCCCGAATGATTCAAGGACCCTATTAAGACTCTTGAGCTTCATTAAAAAGTGCTAACCGTAGCTCCATTAATTGAGTACTATTCACCAATACGTTCTTCTCTACTCGGTACCGAATTGCCATCGGAAATATCAGCGGTCAGGTATCCATCCTTACATTATAGAACTAAGGCAGCTGTTTTCCGATCATGGGGGATATGCTATCGTATATATATGACGTCCTCCATTCAATGGTCCCTTGAGAACTTCTTCAATTTCCTCGGGAGACCGTTGGCTTACCTTGTCAATTGGAGGAAGTTTTCCAGGAGGAAATGCTTTCAGGATGTCATCATGTAACTCAACTATGTAGTCGAGTAAGGTTTCCAAGCCCTCCTTTGCCTTATTGGCATCGGCTAAGGACGGCTTTCCTATTACTCCCTCCGGGTAAACACAAACTTCCAGACCACTCAATCCTACCTGGGCATGTCCGGGTATGGGCCTTTGATAAACATCCCCTCCGGCGTCAATGTGCCTCTGAGCCTTATCTTTAGGGAGAAATCCCTGGGGCTTTGTGTCTACCGCATCTTCCAGCTTAATCATCTCCGGGAATAAGGCCAGAGAATAGGAGGTCTCCGCCTCATCTGCATGCCTGAAGGGTGTTTCGAATGGTCCCCCATGTTCCTTATCCTTCATTTTATCCACAATGACTGTAGGCCAGTGGACAAAGACCAATACTGAGGGGACCTGATACCTTTTTGCGAATTGATGTATTGCATTGGGGATAACATACTCCTGGCCGTGTCCATTGATGAGGATTTGCTTCCGAAAACCCGTATTCCAAAATCCGACTATCAATGCCCTCAGCATCGCCGTAAACAACTCCTCCGGGATTACGATTGTGCCAGGCATCCCCATGTGCGACCAGGGATGTGAACCATACCACATAGGCTGCGCAACGGTACAGCCTGTCTCTTGAGCTACCAGCTCGGCCATCCTGGTGACCAGGAAGGTGTCTTCACCGTAGCAGGCTCCATCTCCGTGAGCTTCAGTACTGCCCACGGGAATAATAATGATGTCATTCTTCTTCAGCCTCTCCCTGATTTCGCGACCAGTCATATTCTGAAAATATATGCCACTGGCCTTGTCCATATGCCCACCGTCGGGTGGAATCCTCCATTTTCCCATTTCACCCTACCTCCTTCTTTAGATTGATCACCACTTTAATCCCTTCACCTTTCTCTAATATGTTGAAAGCTTGTCCAATATCCTCAAGGGGAAACCTGTGACTGATTAAAGGACTAATTTCTACTTTTTTGATGATTTGCATAGCTCGGTAAAAGTCCTCATAGAAATAGATGAAAGAACCAAAAATCTCAATCTCTTTTCGAACAATAGTTTCTGGTGGTATATTTGCCACATCGCGAGGAAGACCAACTAGTATGATCCTCCCCCCGGGGTTGACTATCTCGATGGCTTGCTCAAATGTCTTAGTTATACCTGCAGTTTCCACAACCACATCTATTCCCTTACCGCCCGTTAGTGACACTGCGCCTTCCTTGGGGTCATATTTGCTTACGTTAATTACTTCATCAGCGCCTAGCTGCTCCCCTAGTAAAAGGTTCCTCTCGATTAGATCGGCAAGGAATACCGTTGCCCCATTTAGCTTAAGTAGTTGAACCACAAGGAGCCCTATCGGGCCGGCACCAAAGATCATCACACGTCTTCCCGCCGGGTTACCCATCCTTCTGACCGCTCTGACAGCTACTGCGAGAGGTTCCACTAAGGCCCCTTCTTCATCGGAGATGTCATCTGCCATAGGCCAGACATATCTCGCCGGTGCTTTTACGTATTCCGCAAAACATCCATCAACGGTAACCCCTAAACTTATCCTACTGGGGCATTGGTTATCCCTGCCCATCCTGCACAGGAGGCAGTTTCCGCAACCACAGTTTGGCTGAATCACAACCTTTTGCCCCACTTCGAAATCAGTAACCCCTTTGCCTATCTTGACTATATGGCCACAGCACTCATGGCCAATAACAAGAGGATGAGAGGTCATTGGGCCTCTTCGATACATATTCATATCCGAGCCACAAATGCCCACCACCCGAGGTTCTATCAATACTTCTCCATCCTCAAGCCCTGGCTCGCTTACTTCCTCCACTCTAATATCTCGCAGACCGTACAAAAAGGCGGCCTTCATCCCCTCACCTCCCTCCTCTATACAGGACTTCCTATATCTTCAACTGCAGGTAGGGGTTGTATTGTCCAGGAGAATATCTCTGTTATTTCTGTTGTTTTCTATGCTCGGGAAGAGGCGGTGAGTAAACCCATACTAACTTGAGTTCTTCCTCCCCCATATTTACTATTGAGTGTTCTACACCGGGTGGCATGTAGATTGCCATTCCGGGACGCACTTCCTGCTCCTCATCCTCCAATACCAACTTGCCCTTTCCGCTGATGATGAACATAGCCTCCTCTCCGCCCTCGTGGGCATGTTTGGGTATCATGCTCCCAACATCGGTAACGTTTAACCCCATAGAGAGGTTTTTTGCACCAACGCTAAACTCGGAGAGCAAGAGTTTAGAAACTCGGCTAGGCATCCTTCTGACGCCCTCCACTTTCTCTGAATCAACTACGTACTTCATTTGGAACCTCCCTTCTAAAATTCACTTTTAAGATTGCGATAGCCCCTTCCTTCAATGTGCCAGGCTATCTTTCATAGTAATGCCTATTTGGCCGGATTTACGCTTACCGGATTGCCTGCCTCTCCTGACTCAAGAATTGCCAGAACCACCTCCAAAGTTTTTTTTGCATCTTCACCCGTCGTTCGCGGGTTTTCCAATCCTTTTACGACTTTACAAAAATGTTTTAGTTGCTCTCGCAAAGGATCTGCCCGAACGATTTCTACCTCCTCTGCAAGAATCGGATATTGCCACCCTGCCTTGTCAGGACTGGGATAGTACACCTTCTTTAAACGGGGAAATGCAAAAGATGCTTCTGTACCGAAGAAATAATAGCAGTTCTCTGAACTATGGAAGTAGTAAGGGTTTTCTCCAGTATTAGCCTCATAAGACCAAATGGAAGAAACACAATCAGATATCAATACGGTGCCCACCGCGCCGCTGTCGAATCGCAGAGAAACGCTTGCAGAATCCTCCACAGGAAATTTTCTCACTTCATTGCTAATCTCCGCATAAACTCGAGTAATGTCTCCACATATATATCTCAAGTTGTCAATTTCGTGTATCAAATTTATGAGAATGGGTCCGCCCCCCTTTTGTTTCCTCCACGCGACCTGAAAATAGTCGGGCGGCTTGAGCACGGTGAATAAAACCGTCACTCCAACGAGTGTGCCGATCTGGCCCCCGCTTACCACTTTTCGGGTAGCCTCAACTAATGGATTGAACCTTCTATGATGTCCGACCAGCAAGCAAACATTATGCTGTCTCACTGTTTCTATAAGACTGTCCGCATCAGCTATGCTTGAGGCGATCGGTTTTTCCACAAAAACATGAATCCCCTTTCGCGCACAAGCCATGCCGACAGGCGCATGTAAGTCATTAGGGACAGCAATAATTACCCCATCCAGCTCTTCCCTTTCAATCATTTCTTGATAATTCGTGTAGAATTCAGCACCCAACTCTTCCGCTGGTTTCTTAGCCGCCCGATCTGCGTCAGAGACAGCAACTAAGATACATTCATCGATTTGTCTTGCAATGTCAGCGTGTTTTCTGCCGATCAGCCCTAATCCAATAATCCCTAATCGGGTGATTTCTCCTCTTTCAGGCGATCCGGAGAGTTTCTCCATTGATTCCTCTACTCCTTTGGCCATCATAACTAAAGAGCGGTGACGAACGTTCAGGTAATACTGCTGGATGTTTGTTAAGCTGAACTAACCCTTCACCTCCCTCAGGCCTGCTTCCCTTCGAAACGCATTCAGAGTTTTCAGAACCCCCTTTTCCATAGGGTATCTTGGCTCGAACCCTATTTCCTCCTCCAATCGCGTTGTATCGAAGTTCATGCAAATGCCAAAGGCCCCTTTTTTTAGGGTAAATTGAGCCTCGGGCACCAAACCCTTTATGTAGTCGGCCACCTCCTTTACCGGTCGAAGATCTCCTCTTGTATTGAAGACCCTTGTTTCCGTTCTCTGTGATTTGCTAACAGTCACTGTTAACCGAGAGATATCCTCTACATACTGCCAATCAATCGCGTCATCACTGTAGGGTACTTCGTGGGGTTCTTGAAGAGCTCCCTTCCGTATCATCTCCGTAGCAAAGGCGCTCTTACTCGTTCCGACTCTCCCAGGACCATATGCCACTGTATATCTCAGTCCAACAATATCCATTCCGTACTTATCGACATAAGCGGAAGCCACATACTCATTCAGGGATTTACATGCACCGTACATAGTGTTGGGTCTGTGAGGAGTATCATTACTTATCCCTTCTTCCTCATGACTTTCGTACGCGCCAAAAACCGCTATTGAGCTTGCCCATACCACCTTCTCAAGCTCCAGTATCCTGGCCGTCTCGAACACGTTCAGTGTTCCTTTGGAGATCACATCTATCGCCATGGGTGGATTTTCCTCCGCCGGAAACGTCATGAGAGATGCCAGGTGGATGATTCTCCTAACTTTATGAGCTTTTATCACGCTCATCAGATGAAAAAAATCTAAGATTTCACCTTGGACAAATATCACCTCCTCTAGCCTTTCTTGGTTTACTATTTTTTTGAGTAATCCCTGATGAATTTTAAAGTCGTATACAATTACCTTTGCTCCCTCCTCCAGTAAATCACGTATGACGTAAGAACCTATGAAGCCACAGCCCCCTGTAACAAGGTACGTGATAGCCTCCTTGTTCATGCTCATCCTACACTCTCCCCTTAGCTCTTGATAACCTTTCTATTAATGAATTTGAATTTGGCTCATTTTTCCCTTCTCGATCACTTCTTCCAAGGAAAGCCCCGCTAAAGAATTACCCTTAGCGTCGATGCCCACGGTAAGAGGTCCAAACCGGTTTACATTGGAAGTCCACATTGCCTCGGGATGCCCCAGGTCCAACCATTTCACGCTGGTTTGACGTATCATATTCTTATAAATCACTGCGCAGCTACTTCCTCAAAGGTTCGTTCTGGCAACGGGCAATAGAATCAAGCTCGATCTGCCGGATGCGCCGTATGTCGACACGGCAAAGTCCCGACATAGGAATAAGGCGATTTCTCCCCCGCCAAATGAGACGGGACGACAGTATGTTACTCCGGATTTTCCGTATCAACCACTGTAGCCGTTTCAAATCTAATCTACCCCATCGTTGGCTGTCAAGGTTTCTAATGAACCCAAAACCAATTTTGGCAGCCAGGTCGCGGCGACCAGGCCGTATCTTTACTATTTCATTTTATTGTTTTGTTGTACTCAGCTCCGGGGGCGAGCACTATGTTCCAGTATTCCCCGGAACCTCGTATGAAACGGTAAGTGTGATTTGTTCCGGGAGGAATTCTGATCGCTTTTGGAGACTCAATTCTATACCATTCGTTTCCTATTAAAACCTCTGCCTCTAACCCGGAAAGATCAGGTTTGCTTCCCTTAAAAAGGAACAAACTTTCATACTCGTGACTGTGTGGTTCCACGTGTTGCCCGGGTTGGTCTACGTTTTCTACAACCCGTACAATAACATAGATGTTCCCCTCTGGATTATTGTTATGGTCCGAAAAGACGTATCTCGTTCCGGGTCCCGCGGTATGCTTGATCAACTCCTCAGCACTTCTTGCCTCAACCCCTAAAATTAATTCTTCCATTATTGTTACCCCCTGCTTTTATTATCATCCTCTGCTTTCGGGTGAAAACTTACGGTAAAGATGATGGAAAGTCAAGATAATGATCCGAGGCGAGTTTCCTACTGAAATATTTATTTCTCCCTCGATAGATCCCCAAAGATTCTCAGGTAAAAAGAGGTGGAAAATTTTCCATGAGAGGGTTACAATTCCTTAGGCTTAAGGAGGGATAAAGTTTTCAACAAAATGAAGGGGATAGATATGGGTCAGACCTTTGTCGAGAAGGTATTTTCCGAGAAGCTTGGCCGAGAGGTGCGAGTCGGTGAAATCGTCGAGGTAATCCCCGATGTGGCAATGTCGCATGATAACACCGCCGCTATCTCGCTCAAATTCAAGGAGATCGGCGTGGATCGTGTGTTCAAAGCGGAGATTCACGTGATCGTGCTGGACCATGCGACACCGGCCCCGGAGGAACAATACGCCCAAAACCATAAAATCATTCGAGAGTTCGTGAAACGACACGGTCTCCCCCACTTTTACGACGTAAATACCGGAATTTGTCACCAGGTGCTGCCGGAAGAGGGATTTGCCTTGCCGGGGAAGATCATGGTTGGAAGTGATTCCCACACAACCACCTATGGGGCATTTGGAGCATTTAGCACGGGTATCGGCCGCAGCGAAATGGCGGTCATTTTTGCCACCGGGAAAATCTGGTTTCGAATGCCTGAAAGCCTGAAGATCACCCTGAAAGGTAAGGTACCAGAGGGAATCGTCTCGAAGGATATCATCTTACACATTATCGGCGATATTGGCGCTGATGGGGCCTCATACAAATCGGTTGAATTCTACGGCGATCCCATCGCCGAGCTTTCCATCAGTAGTCGTATGACCATCGCCAACATGAGTGTCGAAATGGGCGCCAAGAACGGTTTTCTGGAGCCAGATGACAGGCTGCTGGATTGGTTGAAGCCGAGAGCGCGGAGCGAGTTCCAAGTGATCAAGGCAGATCCTGATGCGAATTACGAGAGGGAACTGGTCTACGATATTAGTCGTTTGGAACCCCAGGTAGCTTGCCCCCATACGGTAGATAACGTCAAACCGGTTTCCCAGGTGGCTGGCACCAAAATTCACCAGGCTTTTCTGGGGAGTTGTACAAACGGGCGCCTTGAAGATTTGGCGACTGCCGCTCAGTTAATCAAGGGGAAGAGAGTGCACTCGGATGTTCGGCTACTCGTTTATCCCGCATCCATGAACATCTATCGTGAAGCAATGAATAAGGGCTATCTGGCCACGCTTTTGGATGCCGGGGCCATCATCATGAACCCTGGCTGCGGCCCGTGTTTAGGAGCGCATGGAGGCACGCTGGCACCTGGAGAGGCTTGTATCAGCTCTTCTAACCGCAATTTTCGGGGGCGCATGGGCAGCCGGGATGCCGAAATCTATCTGGGCAGCCCCGCTACCGTAGTGGCAGCGGGAGTGGCCGGAGAAATAGTGGATTTCAGGGAATTGTGAACTCAACCGGGGACACACAGGAGTAACATAGGACGCCCTCTATTTCCGAGAGCCAACATAACCTTTAATTCGTACCTATTTATAATGAGCCGGTTTAAGAAAAAAAAAGACGGAATAGCTTGTTGCGGGGACATGTAACAGGGCCAAACGCAGACTTGCCCCGTCCTTCCATGAACCTGAATGAGAAATCAGGAAATGAAGAGGTCCTTGGAGGAAAAGTTCGGGTCGCTCGTTAGGTTGACACCCAGGCGCCTCAGGCCGGCCTCATCGCCCGGGGTGGGGATATGGGTTATATGGGCCTCGCAGTTATGAAGGTCCTTGAGCCTTTCCATGGCGAGCTGGGCGGCGGAATTCGTGGTCGCACTGATGTGCCTCTGCATGGAAAGAGCTGGGCCTCTACGGGGAGGCTGTTGCTGAATATGAAAAACTGTTTCAGTTGGATTGCCACTCAGGAAAAATCGTTTCGGAAATGGTTG
>JAUWDQ010000102.1 GCA_030608745.1 Pseudomonadota bacterium
GTATTCATTTCCCATATGCCTCCGCCGCCACTTCCTCGATGGATTGCAGGATCTTATCCAGCTTGGCCGGGTTGTTGACGTACTCGAGCGTGGCCTTCCAGAAGAAATCGTTGACCTTGGCGGGCATGAGGTCCGAACCGTCGAAGCGGAAAACCTTGGCATTGGCCAACTGCAATGCCATCTCCCTGGCAAGGACGTCAGGATAAGTATCGGGCTTCACATTCCTGTTGGAAGCTATGAAAGCGCCTTTTTTTACCCATATCTCCTGCGCTCGGGCCGTGGAGAGGTACCGGACGAATGAGCGGGCTCCAGGGGTATCCTTGGTGAGGACGATTAAATCGGCCCCCCCTGTCACCCCACCGCCATATCTGGGCTCAATAGTGGGAAAGGGAAAGAAGGCATAATCCTCTCCTGGCCTAAGGTTCGGATACTGCTTCTGTATGAAGCCCTGGGCGAAGCCACCCAGGTAGTTCATGTAAGCACCTGGCGGTGTGGTGTAGGGTACGTACGAACCGTATATGAAATTGGTTGCCAGCACACCAGCGGGCCCCCCGTAAACATACTTCGGGGTGTGGACGATTCTGCCCAGAGTTTCGAAGGATCTCCTGATGCCCGGGGCCGTCCATGGAATCTCATGGCCGACCCACTTATCGTAGATCTCAGGGCCGAACCGGTTGAGCAGAATGATCTCGATCCAATCCGTGAGCGGCCAACCTGTTGCGGCACCACTTTCCGCGCCGATAACCCACGGCGTGCCCCCCTCGGAGACGATTTTATGGGAAAGAGCTATCGCTTCCTCCCACGTTTTCGGCACCGAATAACCCTTTGCCTTGAAATTCTTGGGACTATACCAGACGGTTCCTTTACTCGTGGCCTTATAGAAGATTGCGTAAAGATTGCCCCGGTATCTCCCCAGGTCGAGCCAGGTCCGTGCGTAATCGCTCTGAATGCGCTTCATGTCTAAGATTGTGTCCAGGGCGACCAATTTGCCTCTCTCGGCGAGTTCGCGCATGAACCCGGGGTTGGGGAGAATCGTTACCTCGGGAGGATCACCGACTTCAAGCCGAGTGGTGAGAACGGCGTTCAAATCGCGGGTGGAAACAAAGGCCATGGTATAGTCGGTCTCGTTTTCCCAAGGGGTTACGACATCCTGAAAATCCTTAAGCTCACCGCCACTCCATGGGCCGAGGACGTTTACCACTTGCTTCCCCATATCCGCTTGGGCGGGGGACAATGGCGTTGAAAGCAACCCCCAGAAGGTTAACAGAGTGGCTAACGCTATTCCCTGATTGGCTTTCATCGGGAATCTCCTCCTGTTCCTTTGGATTTTGAGCTTCGTGGAAAGATCATGAAAGTTCTCTTTGACGGCTTCGTAAAAAGTCCATCTGCGGCGTTGCGCTTCATCTTTAGTCACTGCGGCGTACTGGTAAGTACGCCTCATTCCTAAAGATTCGCCCGCCTTGCATCTGGAGCTTTTTACTGTGCCGTCTGATTTATGACCTTTTACGAAACCATTATCTTTAACATCGATGATATTCAATTGTCCCCGAGAGGTCAAACGCAAAAATTGGAATTTTTAAACTTTCCCGCAAAAAGGGGTGTCTAATGGGTAAAAATGAAAAGGAGAGGAGCCTGAGATGAAAAGGATTCGAATCGTGTTTGCCACCTTCATCGCCACCTCGGTGATTCTCCTCCCGTGGTTCTTGACAGGGAGGGGTTACTGCAGAGGGAGTCTTGAGATAAGGGAGATCTTTGGTGAGGTTAAAGACCTTAGCAGGGAGATCAGCCTCCTCAACCTCATCAGTGGTCTTTATCTTTCTCCCGAACAGATGAACCAGATGCTGGCCATCTTGAGAAAGGTCGAGGCAATAAGAGGGGATTACCAGTCAAGGGCCGTCTCTGAGGCCCACCAGATGGAGGAGATCCTGAAGGAGTTTAGGGAAATTTTAGGCCGGGATGAGGAGATTGATCAAGGGCTCATCCGGGAATTCCGTCGAGCCAAGAAGAGAGGGCAGGACTTGAGGGAGGAGTTCCACGGTGCATTAATCCCCTATCAGGATGAGATGAAAAGCGTCCTTAATGAAAATCAGATTGCCCTAATCGATGGGTTCAAACCCTGTATTGTCCCTCCCCACGACACCCGAAATCCGACTCGTATCGGCCAGGACTCCGGAGATACCCGAATGGGGGAAAGGCTTTTGACGCGGGTGAGGCAGATGGATGAAAATGTCTACCAAAGGCGAAAACCCCTCCTCATCGAGCGTCATATCGGGAAGGTCGAACGCCACGTTGGCCTCTTTTCGGATGAGGAGAGGGCGGAAGAGGAGAGCCGACTGGCCGATATCTTCAAAAGGGCTCGGGAACTTTCCGACTTGGACTTCGAGGCCCAGAAGGGCGATCTGGCTCGAGAGCTCAAGGGACCCCACGAAAAGGCCCTGCAGAGCCGCCATCGTAAGCGGAGAGGCGATTTGGATAAACTGGGGAAATTCCTCCTCGATCCAAAGCTCATCCCTATTCTGGAAAAGCGATTGACCCGGGTAAGTGCCCGGTAAATGTATTAACTAATTTCCCAGGCCGTCGGAGGCAGGCCCATGGCGTCTGCCTTTCTTATTCCTGGACCATCTCTATGGCCTTCTTGGGACATACGGCCGCACAAATACCACAACCCTTGCAGTAATCGTAGTCAATCTCCACCTGCCCCGTGACGTCGCTCCTCGTGATGCATAGGTCCGGGCAGAGAAGGGTGCAGATATCGCAACTTTGGCAGGAGAGCGTAGCCAGACATCGGGAGGCCTCAGAAACGGCCTCCTTCTCAGGGAATCCCTCCTCCACCAAGTCGAAACTCCTCCTCCTTTGCTCCACGGGAAGGGAAGGGTTCCTCACTCTCTTTTTCCTCTCGAGCTCGCAGGTCTTGAAAATCATTACACCGATCCCCTGGTAGTGAGGAAGCGATGAACCGACTGAGCGGCCTTCTTTCCAGAAGCCATAGCCTCTACCACCGAGGAGGGGCCTGTTACCAAGTCCCCGGCGGCGAAGACTCCCTCTCGGGTCGTCGCCAACTCCTCATCGGTGGTGATGGTATTTCCCTTTGATATTCCCAAAGGGTAATCATGGGGCAGCCACGACAGGTCCGGTTCTTGACCGACAGCAGCGATGATGGAATCGGCCTCAACCTCGAACTCGGTTCCCTCGATGACCATGAAAGATCTCCTCTTCCCCTTCTCACGCCTTCCCATCTTGGTGCGTACGCACCTCAACCCCTCCACCCTTCCCCGGTGGCTCAAGATCGCGATAGGCAGTGATTGAACTTGAACCTCAACCCCCTCCTCAAGGGCCTCGTCGACTTCCCCCCTGCCCGCGGGCATATCCTCCAAAGCCCTCCTGTATAGAATAGTCACCTTTTCAGACTCCATCCTCAGGGCCGTTCGGGCGGCATCCAGGGCAGCATATCCTCCCCCAATGACGACCACCCTTTTCCCCAAATCGACTGAGCGGCCCAGACTGAATTCCCTCAATAGGGAGAGACAGTCAAAATATGCCTCCAATCCATCCTCGCCCTCCACCCCCAAATTTAAAGAGCGCTGTGCCCCTACGGCGAGGATGAGGGCCTCAGAATCATCGAGGAGGGTCTTCCAGGAATCCCTTCCTCCAACTCGGCAATTGGTTTTAATCTCTACCCCCATGGCCTCGATATAGCCGATATCCCCCTCGACGGCCCTTTGGGGAAGGCGAAAGGAGGGGATTCCCATGGCCAATATCCCCCCCGGCTTCGAGTGGGCCTCGAAAATCCTGACACCATAGCCCATGCGGGCTAAGTCATGGGCTGCCGCTAAGCCGGCGGGCCCGGACCCAATGATGGAAATAAGCTTTTCCCTCCTCGAAGGAACCGACGGCGGGTCTGGCTGCTTCGTCGAAGCGTGTTCCACGATGAACCGCTTCAGGGCCCTGATGGAGAGGGGGTCATCGATCCATTCCCTCAAACACGCCTCTTCACAGGGACGGGAGCAGATAAATCCACATACGGAGGGAAGGGGGTTTGCTTCCCGGACAATAGCCATTGCTTCCCCATCCATTCCCATAGCTACCTTCTCGATATAGCCCCTTACATCCTGGCCCAGGGGACAGGCTTGTTGACAGGGAGCAGGAGGGAGGCTTTCTCCGATGGGGGAAATTGAAACTGGCTCCCGATTCCGATAAATTTCTCCCCGAAGGCTCTCCTCCTCGCGGGTATATTCCCGCAGGATTTCGGCAGGACATCCCCGCTGGCAGACTGAGCATGGCCCACATCGCAGGAGATCGATTATTGGCCGATGAGTTCTCCCCGCCACCATGGGAGGGAGCTCTTTGGGTCTACCTTTCATGGATTTCCTCTTTCCAATGAAAACCCAATGCGGCGGCCTTTCTATTGAGCTCGAGAAACTTCCCCTTAACGCTCTCGTCAATTGCCCGAAGGAGCGCTCCTTGTGAGACGATCCCGGTCTGAGCCACAACGGCCGCGAGCAAAATTACATTGGCAACCCGTTTTTCCTCCACATTTCGAAGGGCCATCTCGGTAGCCGGAACTTCGACCATACCTCTTCGCCGGCGGGGGACAATGAACTGGGAATCGTAAAAGATCAAACCACCCTTGGCCACTTGGCGGGAAAAGAGGTCATAAGCTCGTTGGGACATCACTACCACGATATCCGGAATCGTGACCTGGGGGAAATCAATGGGATCTTCGGATATGACTACCTCCGACCGACACGCAGCACCTCTGGCCGCTACACCATAGGAGTTTGATCCGGCCACGAACTTGCCTTCGAAGGTGGCCGCCCGGCCGAGGAGCAATCCCGCCAAAACGATCCCTTGTCCTCCAAACCCCCCGAATCTAATCTGTACTGTCTTCGACATCGCCCCACTCCCCGGTAATGATCTTTTCCTCCAACTCTTCCCGAGAAAGCCCCTCCGCCTCCTCCCTGGGGATGCATTTCTCCATCGCCCATTCCATGATCTTCGGCGCCGATTCCAGAAGGTTTTTCGAACCGAATTGGGTGACACAGGGCGAGAGTACCTCGATGAAGGAAAAACCCTTGAAGGAGAGGGACTTTTTGATGGATTCCATGAGGGCCAGCGGTTGGGTGACGGAATACCGGGCAACGTATCTCCCCCCGGCGGCCTCGACGAGCTTGCAGAGGTCGAAGGGCCTTTCGGGGTTCCCCAAAGGGGTCGTTGAAGTAGTGAATCCCTGGGGAGTAGTAGGCGCCACCTGACCGCCGGTCATCCCGTAGATCATATTGTTCGCGCAGATCACCTTAAGGTCAATGTCCCGCCGTGCCGCATGGATGAGGTGATTTCCCCCGATGGAGGAGAGATCCCCGTCGCCGCTGATCACCATTACCCTGAGCTTGGGGTTATAGAGCTTCGCCCCCGTGGCGAAGGCTATGGCCCGGCCATGGGTGGTGTGGAGGGTATCTGCATTGAAATGGGGGCTGGGTATCCATGCGGCGCATCCAATCCCCGATACGAAGAGCATCTCCCGCATGTCGATACCCAATGCATGGATGGATCTCAATACAAGGCCAAGGAGGATGCCATGGCCGCACCCGGGGCAAAAGGGGGTCGAAGGAATCCCCGACCTCAGGTATTGTTCCATTGCCCTAACCATTACAGTACCCTCATCAACTCCTTCCGAATTACCTCCGGACGGATTATCTCTCCGTTGGTTTGGCAGAAGGACACGACCTCACACCGGCTGGATTTCATGGCCTCCCCGGCCACCTGGCCCCCGGTTCATCTCGGGGACGAAGATCTTTTCTACCCCTTGGCTCAATTGGGCGACCCGTTCGTGGGGAAACGGCCACAGGGTTTTCAGCCTCATGAACCCCACCCTATGGCCCTCCTCTCGAAGCTCCTTTACGGCGGTCAAGGCGCTTCTGGCGGTAAACCCATAACAGAGGACTGTCAGCACGGAGTCTTCGATGAAGAACTCCTCGGTGTCAACGATGTGCTGCTGGTTTAAGAGGATTTTATCGTTGAGCCTTCTCACCAACCTGGAGTGAACCTTTGGGTCATCGGTCCTCCGGATTCCATGGCCATCATGGGTGGACCCCGTAACCAGGAGGGTTTCTCCTTCACCGAAGGTAGGCATGGGAGGGATCTGACGGGGATTCTTGGAATCAAAGGGAGGCCTTCCCCTGGACTTTTTTCGATCGAAAACCCTAACCCATGGCTTGATCTCCAAAGTTTCCCGAAGGTGTCCAACGGCTTCGTCACCTAGGACAAATGTCGGAACCCGGTAACGTTCTGCGAAATTGAAGGCCCGTATGGTCCCATCGTACATCTCCTGGACGCTCCACGGGGAGACGGCGATGATCTGGTAATCCCCGTGGGATCCCCATTTGGCCTGCATGATATCCCCGCTTCCAACCCGGGTTGCCTGCCCCGTGGCCGGGCCTGCCCGCTGAATATCGACGATGATGCATGGCGTCTCCGTGAAGGTTGCATACCCGATATTTTCCATCATCAGACTGAGTCCAGGGCCTGAGGTGGCAGTCATAGCCTTGGCTCCCGCCCACGAGGCACCGATGACCGCTGCAATTGAGGAAAGCTCGTCCTCCATCTGGACGAAGATGCCCCCGATCTGGCCGAGACGGTGGGCCATCCTCTCCATAGTCTCCGAGGATGGTGTTATGGGATACCCCCCATAAAAACGGCATCCGGCGGCAATGGCCCCCTCGGCTACAGCCTCGTTTCCCGAGAGATAGTACCTCCCTGGGGGTAGAGATGCCTTTATGCGCTTCCACGCCATTTTCACAGCCCCTCCCAAACGCCAGGCCTACGGATGCAAGGATAGCAATTTCTCCACTATATGTAAATTGTAATAAATTGCAACGAAATCTTCCATGGGGCGTCTCCGAGTTGAGAGGGAAAAGGTACAGGCTACTTTTTATTGATGGGTTAAAGAGAATTAAGGGTAAAGAAATTGAGCAGAAAATAAGGGGCGTCCCTTCTCCCCTTCTCTCAGCATGGCAATAGGCCGGGGTTCTTTAAGATCCTCCAAACATTGGGAACACCTCTATTCTGAAATAGCTGAAAATTGGAACTTGACTTCGGATTATTGATTCATTAAAATGAACACTCATAACATTCAATTGAACACTTGTATTATTCAAATGAAAAGCCTATGGACTTTAAGGAAAACCTTCTGAATAAGGTCCCGTTGAAGATTTTTTCTTATCTCTGTCGTGTCCCGTACACCCCCCATTACGAAAGGGAGATTGCCCGATCAGTTAACGTAAGCATAGGAGCGACGAATCAAACCCTCAAGCTCCTCCTTAGCATGGGAGTGGTCACCAGGGAGAAAAAGGGACAACTTTATCTGTACCGGGTCATTGCCGATAGTCCAGAAGTGCGAGAATTTAAGAAGTTTGAAAACATAATTGACCTAACTGGCCTTATTTTGAGAATACGTGATGTCTGCAGTAAGATAGTTCTTTACGGCAGTTGCGCAACGGGTGAGGATACAAGTGAAAGCGATATAGACATTTTCATTGTAAGCGAGGATAAGGCGAAAGTTCTGAATGAAATAAGAAAAGATTCAAGGCGGATTAAAAGAGAAATCAAGCCCGTGATCGTTCGTGTCGAAGAGTACCTTTCGATGAGAAACAGAAAGGAAGTACTTTTAGAGGAACTAAATAAGGGCATCGTCTTGTGGGAAAAGAGGACCTGAATCCAGAATTTAAAAGATGTATAGAAAAGGGCAAAATCGTTGCCTTTAAAAAGGGGACTTCCCTCGTCAGAAAGGAGCTAAATTCTGCAACTGATGACCTCTTGACTTCAAAAGATAGCCTTGAAAGGGGTAACTGCAAATGGGCTACGATTCAGGCCTACTTTTCTATGTTCCATACAGCGAGAGCATTGATTTATGCTAAAAACTATCGTGAGAAAAGCCATTACTCCCTTGTTATTGCATTGGACCATCTATACGTGGAAAGGGGCCTTCTTGACAGAGTATTCATAGAAAGCCTGACGATGGGAAAAGAAATGAGGGAGTCAGCAGATTATCGTTCCAGTTTTTCAAGGGAAGGCGCAGATGATCTCATAAAAGCCGCTGAAGATTTCTTGAACGTTGCCAGGAAATTGTCGAAAAAATGAACTGCCTTGCCATTTAGGAAACCAATACCTAATCGTGATATGCTGAGTATCCGCTTCTCTGATTCTAGTTAAAGCAAAGCCTCGATGAGAGTGCTTGCTGAGAATGGTAGATTTAGTGGATACTCGAATTGAAAAACTTAAAATAGCCGAAATACCACAATATGTTCTCGAAGCAATCGCAAAAGAACTTGCCTGGTATTTAGTTGGCGTCACACGAAACAAAGGGCTTACTTGACTCTCCTATTTCTTTTTCAACCAACTATTTCATGTTGTCGATAACGTGTCGTGGTTCTTTTGTACAGAAGGGAAGGCCGAAATATGCACCACAGAAAAGCCCAAATGTTCCAATATTATCCTGAGACGGATTCGAACGTGGAATTACTTGAATCGGGAAGGGGGCCAGCGAAGTGGCCCTTTATCCAATGGCTATACGCTCTGACCACGATAAGCGGCGAACTTGCCCCTACCTCCAGGCTTCCCAAGTATCGATTTCTTCTATGAGGCCGCCTGTTGTCAAGCTCTTTTTTTCGCTTTATTGATTAGCGATTCTATACGTAAAATGATTTAGGCTTACCTTAATGTTTCACTGGCAATGATCAGGCGCTGCACCTCAGAGGTCCCTTCGGTAATGGTAAAGAGACGTCCATCCCGCCAGTATCTTTGAATAGGATATTCCATCATATATCCGTAACCACCATGGATCTGCATGCTATCAGAGAGGATCTTCTGTAGTGTCTCAGAGGCGAACAGTTTAACCATGGAAGATTCTTTTCGGACTTTTTTGCCCTGATCGTACATCCAGGCAACGCGATAAGTGTATGAGCGCATAATATCGATATTCATGGCCATTTCCGCCAGTTTGAATCGGGTGGCCTGAAATGCAACTATCGGTTTTCCGAATTGAATCCTTTCCTTGGCATACTGTACGGTCAGGTCATATGCTGCCTGGGCAGTTCCGGTACAGCGACCTCCATAGGTTATGCGCCCTGATATAAGGGTATCCGCAATCATATCAAAGCCACC
>JAUWDQ010000048.1 GCA_030608745.1 Pseudomonadota bacterium
GGGGTAAGGGTGAAAAGGCGAGGTAAGAGCTCACCAGTACCCCGGGTGACCGGGGTAGCTCGGTAAACCCCACCCGGAGCAAGACCAAATAGGGGAGGATTCAGATGAGGGATATGGGAGTGAGAAAGGGAGATTTCCTCCCCACATCTCAGCTCTCGATCTCAAAGCTGAAAATGGTGGCCCGCCAGAGCCTCCCGGGTAGGTCGCTCGAGCCATTCAGTAATGGATGGCCCAGATGAATGATCACCGCCCCGTGGGGAGCAATCCTCATGGGGAACAGAATTCGGCTTATTGTCTACTTCAGCCCCTCTTCAGCTTGCCCTATTAAAGAACCGGGCCCAATAGGTCCTTATTCCTTCAATTCCCGGTATATCAATGATTCGTGCCCTTTTCGGCCACCAGGTTCCCCTCTTCACTGGTCGCATGCCCGCATGGACCAACCCACGTCTTCTTCTATCCTTACTCCAAGGTGATCACTGAAAAACTTGGAAAAAAGCTCTGAGAACAAAATCATGCAGTGCTGCTAGTCATGCGGTTCTGCAGTCCGCATTCTCGTTTAACTACGCGTGCAGTGAAGCGAACTTTGACGGCTTCGTAAAAAGTCCATCTTCTGCGTTGCACTACATCCCCTGCCCTGTTAAATTGAAGACAGCCATATCAATAGATATGGGATATAGAAGCTGCTTGAAAACAGTAACATCAAACAAAGAAAATATTTAACAGGGTAAATCACTGCACCGTACTTCTATGTACGCCTCATTCCTCAGGATTTGCGCGCCTTGAATTTGGAGCTTTTTACTTTGCCATCGAATTTTGACTTTTTACGAGATCATCAACTTTAGAATGGGCGAAAAAAAATTTGAGCGGCAAAGAGCGACTTTTTCATAGATCTCCCAAGCGCTAATTGGCAACGACTGCCGCCTCAAGGGACTTTCTCCCTTTGCCACGAGATTTGGCGTGAAAACTGATTTGGTCGCCCTCCATTTCCGCGATCACGTGTTCTCCATCATGAATGATCCCCTTCAGCATTTCCTTGGCAATAGGTGTCTCCAACTCCCTCTGAATGACTCTTTTCAGAGGTCGAGCACCATAAACGGGATCATACCCCACCTGGGCCAGATGACGTTTAACCTGCTCGGTTATCTCCAGGGTGATCCCCTTTTCCTCAAGCCTCTCCCTCAAACGATTGACCTGGATTTCTACAATGGCCTCGAGCTGTTTTTCAGTAAGCACCCTGAAAACCATGATTTCGTCTACTCGGTTGAGAAACTCCGGTCGAAAATGGTGCCGGAGGGCCTCGAGGATCTTCTGCTTCATCGTTTGGTAGGAGTTTTCATCGCTGCCGGTATCGAGGATGAATTGGTTACCGATATTAGAGGTCATGATCACCACCGTGTTCTTGAAATCAATGGTTCTGCCGTGGGAATCGGTAAGCCTTCCATCGTCGAGGATTTGAAGGAGCACGTTGAAGACATCGTGGTGGGCCTTTTCCGTCTCATCGAAGAGGATTACGGAAAAGGGCTTCCTCCGGATGGCCTCGGTGAGCTGGCCGCCCTCCTCATAGCCGACATAACCCGGGGGTGCGCCGATGAGTCGGGCCACGGTGTGCTTCTCCATATATTCGGACATATCGATCCGTACCATGGCCTGTTCGTCGTCAAAGAGACATTCGGCCAGGGCGCGGACCAATTCCGTTTTGCCGACTCCCGTGGGCCCTAGGAAGATGAAGCTCCCGATGGGACGGTCAGGGTCCTTGATGCCTGAGCGGGCCCTGAGTACTGCATCGCTTACCATCCGCACCGCCTCGTCCTGACCCACCACGCGTTTGTGGATTTCATCCTCCAGTTTCAGAAGCTTCTGACGCTCCCCTTCCATCAGTTTGCTGACCGGAATCCCAGTCCAGCGGCTCACCACCTCGGCAATATCCTCTTCATCCACCTCCTCTTTTAACAAAGTCTTTTGTCCCCTCCTCTCCTCGAGGGCTACCTCTTGGTCTTTGAGCTTCTGCTCGAGGCCAACCAGCTTCCCGTACTTCAATTCGGCCGCCCGGTTGAGGTCATAGCTCCTTTCGGCCTGTTCGATCTGAATTTTCACCTGCTCAATCTCCTTTTTGAGGGACCGGATACTGGAGATGGCCTGCTTCTCGATTTCCCATTGGGCCTTGAGGGAATCGGCCTGGGATTTTAGATCGGCCAGTTCCTTTACCAGTTTTTCCAGCCTCTCCTTGGAGGGGGTGTCCTTCTCCTTTTTCAGAGCCTCTCGCTCAATTTCAAGCTGCATCACCCTTCGAACAATCTCATCCAGCTCCGACGGCATGCTGTCGATTTCGGTCCTCAGTTTGGCCGCTGCCTCATCCACCAGGTCAATGGCCTTGTCGGGTAGGAATCGGTCGGAAATGTACCGGCTACTCAGGGTAGCGGCAGCCACCAGGGCTGAGTCCTTGATTCGGACGCCATGGTGAACCTCGTAACGCTCCTTCAGCCCGCGCAGAATCGAGATGGTTTCCTCCACATCGGGTTGGTCAACCAGTACCGTCTGGAATCTCCGCTCAAGGGCCTTGTCCTTTTCCATGTGCTTTCGATATTCGTTCAGGGTGGTAGCCCCAATACAGTGAAGTTCCCCCCTGGCCAACATGGGCTTCAGGATGTTGCTGGCATCCATGGCCCCCTCGGCAGCACCAGCGCCGACCACGGTATGAAGTTCGTCTATGAAGAGAATAATTTGGCCTTCCGCTTCCTGAATCTCCTTGAGCACGGCCTTCAGTCTTTCCTCAAATTCGCCCCGGTACTTGGCCCCTGCAATCAAGGCCCCCATATCCAGGCCGATGAGGCGGCGATTCTTTAAGCCCTCGGGAACGTCCCCCCTGATCATTCGGAGAGCCAAGCCCTCCACGATGGCCGTTTTCCCCACACCGGGATCCCCTATGAGGACCGGGTTGTTCTTGGTCCTCCGGGAGAGGATTTGGATGACCCGCCGAATCTCGTCGTCCCTCCCGATGACGGGGTCGAGCTTGCCCTGGGCGGCCATCTGGGTGAGGTCACGGCCGTAGCGTTCCAGGGGCTGATAGGTGTCTTCAGGGGTCTGACTCGTCACCCGCTGATGGCCACGAATGGATTCAAGGGTCTTCATCAGATTTTCCCGAGTGACCCCGGCACGGGAGAGGATCTGGCCCGCGGGGCTTGAGCTCCCCTCCTCGATCATGGCCATGAGGAGGTGTTCTACGCTCACGTATTCGTCTTTCAGATGGCCCGCCTCTCTTTCTGCCGCATCCAGGAGCCGGATCAACCTCTGGCTCATGTACATTTGGCCAGCCCCGGCCCCTGAGACCTTAGGCAGATCTGCAAGGTGATTTCCGAGGGTAGTCCTTACTTGCTGAACTGCGATGTTCATGGCGGTTAGTATCTTGGAAGCCAATCCCTCCCCCGGTTCCAGAAGAGCGAGAAGAAGGTGTTCCGGATCGATCTGCTGATGACTATATCGTCCTGCGATCATTTGGGAGGATTGGAGGGCCTCCTGGGTTTTTTCGGTCATTCTGTTGACATTCATCGAATTTCCTCCTGCACGAGCCCTTTATAGGCGAAATATTCTCTCTCGATATTCTTTACTCAATACTCAAAATGTAATCATTGAGATCCCTATTTCAAGTCTATAAATCCTGGAGTCCCAGACAAAAAAATTGTTACCCCCTTTTCAGGGGATTCCTCCGAATCCTACATCATCCAGCCGCCCGTCACTTCAATACTCGACCCAGTGATGTAGCTCGATTCATCGGACGCCAGAAAGGCTACTACATTGGCGATTTCATCCGGTCTTGCCATTCGCCCCAAGGGTGTCGCATCGATGATCATCTTCTTATACTTTTCTGGCATCCTTCTAATGGTAGGCGTATCCGTAAGACCCGGGAGAACGGCGTTGACGTTAATATTGCTTTTACCCAATTCCTTCGCGATGCTCTTGGTAAGGCCTATTATTCCCCCCTTTGCCGCGCTGTAGCTGATGGCGGCAATCCCCCCGGATTTGCCATAAATGGAGGAGATATTGATGATCTTGCCATACCTTCTCCTGATCATTATTGGGGCCAAGGCCTGAATGCAATTCAATGTCCCCTTGAGATGGACGTTCAGTACGGCCCCCCAATCCTTTTCAGTCACTTTGAGAAGGGTTGCCCCCCTATCGAAGCCAGCGTTGTTGACCAGGATATCCACCCTTTCGAAGACGGTCAGCACCTCTTCACATGCCCCGTGGACCTGTTCCCTGTTTGCTACATCGACCCCATAGGCCGTGCACCTTGCGCCGAGGGTTTTGGACTCCTCTGCGGTTACCGTGCAGGTTCCCCTATTAATATCGAATAAAGCAAGATCGGCGCCCTCTGTGGCGAACTTGAGGGCTATGGACTTGCCTATTCCCTGCCCTGCCCCCGTAACAAGGGCGACTTTCCCCTTGAGTTTCATGAAAGCCTCTCCATGATCATCGATCACCATAAGTATCGGAAATGTCTATCTATCCCAACGGGCTGACCCAAGGGTATCACCATCATTGATTTTTCTCAATATTTACCCTCTATTTTACCTCATACTCGCTTCAATTTAGCTTGCTTTTTCGAAAAAAATTATCTATCATGGAATTCTTGGCAGGTTTTCCTTCTTCCATGATCATTGTAAGGTTCCGGGGAAAGGGATGAAAAGGAGTTTTATTCTTGCTGTTATCATCATAGCGTCCTTATTTTCCGCGGAGATTGCCACTTCCCAGGAGGCCTCCATCGAAGACCTGATCGTAGCGCTGAATGGTCAGATGGAGGTGAGTTTCTCCGTAACAAATTGCTGTACGGAAAAGATGGAAGAGGCGATCCGAAGCGGTGTTCCTACAACATTTACTTTCCGAGTTAAAGTATACCGTGTGAGGGGTTTCTGGCCGGACAAGAAGATGGCTTCCCTCACATTTAAACACACCATTAAATATGACAACATAACAAAGGAGTACCAGTTCCATCTTGAGGAGACCAACCATAAGGTTTCCGCCAAGCATTTCGAGAGGGCTTGGGGGATAATGTCTAGGGTAAATGGGGCAAAGCTCTTGCCGACGAATCGACTCGAGAAGGATCGAAATTATTACCTCGATGTTAAGGCGGAGATCGATCCCGTTCGATTGCCCTTCGGCCTGCAATATATCTTTTTCTTCCTCTCTTTTTGGGATGTGGAGACGGATTGGCTCAGGTATGAGTTTACGTATTAGTTCATGAGGCCTTTTCATGGCGTAGGGCCATTCAGGGGGAGAAAGCGTGGTGGATCGAGATCTTTATGGAGAGAGGAAGTCCAAGAAGCGGAGAAATGAATTCTATATCATCATGATCATTTCCCTGCTCATCGTCACCTTCACCTATTTCGAGATGCGGCTTCCCCAGATAGGCGGGAGTATTCCCATCGCCTATAACATCATCATCTTTACCTTCATCAACATCAACATTATCCTCTTGCTCCTTCTCATCTTTTTGGTCATCCGAAATTTGGTCAAGCTGATCTTCGAGAGGAAACAGCGGGTTCTAGGAGCGCAACTGAGGACGAAATTGGTGGTGGCCTTCGTCAGTCTTTCCCTGGTGCCAACCCTACTGCTCTTTTTTGTGGCCATTGGATTTATTACCAGCAGCATGGAGAAATGGTTCAGCGATCAGGTTGAAAATTCCCTTCAGGGGTCTTTGGAGGTTGCCCAAACGTACTACCGCGATTTCGCCAACAATGCCGTTTATTACGGGAGGCAGATGAGCCGGAACATCTCTCAAGGTGATCTGGTTGATGGTAAGAAGATTGATCTGCTGAAGAAATGGATGGAGAGGAAGAGGATCGAGTATAACTTGGGAATTGTCGAGATCTTTTCCAGGAACTTAAAACAGGTTGCCATGGTAACCGATGCGGACATCCCGGACAATCCGCTTCCCGGGCCAAACAAGGAACTTCTGGAGGAGAGCCTCAAGGGGAAAGAGGTTTCAAAAACCCGAGCCCTGGGAAGCGGGGAGCTTATTACTGGGGTCGTTCCCATCTATGCCTCCCCTTCCGGGAAGGGGAAGGTCATTGGGGCCGTTGTCACCAACTTCTACGTTCCCAAGAGCTTGGGGGCCAAAATGGTGGAGATTTCTGAGGCCTTCAGAGATTATAAACACATGAAAATCCTCAGAAAACCCATTAAATCGACTTACCTGTTGACCCTTTTGATGGTTACGTTGCTCATCATCTTCTCGGCAACATGGTTTGGATTTTATTTGGCCAAAGGGATAACGATTCCCATTCAACAGTTGGCGGAGGGAACGGAGAAGGTGGCCAGTGGTGATCTCGATTTTCACATCGATATCGATGCGAAGGACGAAATTGGAAAGCTTGTCAATTCCTTCAACAAGATGACCCATGACCTGAAGGCAAGCAAGGATCAGTTGGAGAAGATCAATATCGATCTGGAGCGACGAAAGGAATACATGGAGATTATCTTAAAAAGCATTGCTGCAGGGGTAATCTCCATTGATAAGGAGGGCAATATCAGCACCATCAATAAATCGGCAGAGCGGATGCTGGGAATTGAGGGAGATCGGGTTTTGGGAAGACGGTATCGGGAGGTTTTGAACCCCGAATATCGGGAGGCAGCCAAGGAGTGGGTTCGGGAAATCAATTCCACCCGGAAGGATACCATAGAAAAGCAGGTTAGCGTCACCTCTAAGGGGCAAACCCTCACCCTGTTGGTTCACATCACCGTCCTGAGAAGTGAAACGGGGAGCTTTATGGGGATCGTGGCGATCTTCGATGACCTAACCCAATTGGTCAAGGCTCAAAGGGTAGCCGCATGGAGGGAAGTTGCCCGGAGAATCGCTCACGAAATCAAAAACCCCTTAACCCCCATTCAGCTCTCGGCTCAACGGTTGAGAAAACGGTATGGAGACAAGCTAAATGAGGATGGGGCTGTTTTCGACGAATGTACTAGCACGATCATGAAACAGACCGATGAGCTTAAGGAACTGGTTAACGAGTTCTCCAATTTCGCCAGGATGCCGGCGGCAAAGCCCGCTCCCAATCATTTGAACGAGATCATCAATGAGGTTTTACTCCTCTTCAAACAGGCCCATAAGGATATTGCATTCGAGCATACCTGCGAGGATGGGATCCCCGTCATGAATTTGGATAGGGATCAGATAAAACGGGTAGTAATCAACCTCTTCCAGAATGCAGTTTCGGCAATAGAGAGCACCGGAAATGGAGGAGAGGTGGCGGTGAGGACCGGCTATAATGATGAGCTTCAAATGGTCACCACCGAGGTCAGCGATACGGGTTGCGGTATATCGGAGGAGGACAAATCCAGGTTGTTCGAGCCCTACTTTTCGACGAAAAAATCCGGCACAGGCCTGGGGCTAGCCATTGTGAATACCATCATATCGGATCATAATGGATACATCAGGGTAAAGGACAACCTGCCCAAGGGAACCAAATTCATTATCGAATTGCCGGTGAGGGTATAAGCAAGGCTTCACTCGGGACACATTTAAACCACTGAAAAATCAAATAGATAGGATACCATTTTTGTGCTATACTTAAATAAATAGCCTGCAGGCGGATTTCCATTCGAAGTGGGGAGGGAGGGCCAAGATAGAGGAGAGGGTTGCACGGGAATGTTGGAAGAAGTAGGGGTTGTCTTGAGGGTTGAAGGGGAATTGGCCATCGTCAAGACCCAACGGAGTTCCATGTGTGATGGGTGTCACTCCGGTGGGTTCTGTAAGGCGATGGGGGGAGACTCGGTTATGGAGGTGGCGGCGAGAAATGAAGCGGGTGCTAGGGTGGGAGATGAGGTCCGGGTGACCGTCGCTTCCAAGACCTTTTTGAAGGCTTCTTTTTTGGTGTACATGGTGCCGGTAACGGCCCTGATTCTGGGCGCTCTGTTGGGGGCCACGATGGACCCTTTTCTCTACCCAGAGGCAAGCTCAGACCTTTTACCAGTGGTCTTTGGACTCATCTTCTTTTTCCTGAGCTTCCTTTTGATGAGGATATGGACTAAGGGAATCAAAGGGGGCGAACAGTATTGCCCCGTGATTTCGGAGATCTTATATGGAAAAGCTTATCTGCACCAATAAAAAGGCCCGCAGGGATTACGCCATTGATGAGACCTATGAGGCCGGTATGGTGTTGATGGGCACTGAGGTGAAGGCCTTGAGACAGGGGAAGACCCACCTGAAGGACAGTTACGCACGCATAAAAGACGACGAAATCTTTCTGGTAGATACCCATATTAGCCCCTACAGTCATGGAAATCAGTTGAACCATGAGCCCGACCGGACCAGGAAGCTTCTGATGCATAAAAGGGAAATCAGAAAGCTCTATGGCAAAACCAGGGAAAGGGGGTATACTCTCGTTCCCCTGAAAATCTATTTCAAGGACGGGAGGGCCAAAGTGGAAATCGGACTCGGTAAGGGTAAGAGGCTCTACGACAAAAGGGAGGATCTCAAGAGGAAGGCCATGGAAAGGGAGATAGAGAGGAGCTTCAAGGGGAGAAGGGTTAGGTAAGATAATAGTTACAAGTTATTTGTTATCAGTTATTAGTTAAGAATTACTAAATAAGAGTTAGGAGGAAGGAAGCAAGGCTAAGATTACATATGATTATAAACAGAAAGGGGGGCGAAAAGGGTTCGACGGAGGTAATTGAGGCTGGAATGGCATGCCGAGGTCCTATCTGCTCGTTAAACAGGTAGGAACTTAAATAACCGGAACCAACTACGGTTATGCCTACGCCTAATTAAAAGGCGTAGCGTCCCTTCGGTTTTCTCCTGTGGGACCGAAAGGGATGCCAACTCAACAGGATAGTCCTTCCCCCGATGCTTATAAGGGGAGGGGCGAAACCTCATAAGCTAGCACCTCGGAAATCCTATCCGTGGGAGTTTTGAGGTGTGAACCCAAAAACACGGGCTAAGCATGTAGATGTTCCAGAGGAATGCCTTCGGACGCGGGTTCGATTCCCGCCGCCTCCACCAAATAATACCTTAAAGTAGAAATGTCTTCTTGACTACTAATCACTTGCAACAAGTTGTATGAGACCTCGCAAGTATTTTTTGTGAGGTCTTTTTTTTGATAAAGCTCTGGGTCTACTGAGACCACGGTTTTTCATTATGCGTAGTTGGGACTAGTCATTGTCCCTCAATACAATTTTGGATCTGATCATCTCCCCCGTGTGATTCCCTCCATCACCTCCCGACAGGGCAGATAGGATGAGAGACGAAACGGCAGGGGAAGGAACTGAAGAACGATTTACTTAAATTCTGTTGGGTATTTGGCCTTGATCCATTCCTTCCATCCACCCTTGAGGACGTAGACCCTGGTAAATCCTTTTTCCATAAGCTTCCGTGCCACCCGGGCACTGGTAAACTCGAAGGGTCATTCACAGTAGAGGACAAGGGTTATGTCCTTGGTATACCTGCCGGCCCAAGATTTAATATCCTTTGGATTTTCACGAAAGGCGCCCCGAATTTTCCGATCTCTGGCCTTCCAGCTTCGTTCGCGGTCAACATCCAGGATGATGACATCGGGGTTGCCGAGCATCGAATTGAGTTCTCCCTTCGATATCTTGGTAACGTCAGCAGCCAATGTCGGTATGGTATGCGTACCCACCATGGCCATGCTCAGCGCCATCGTAAGAAACGTTAACAATCGACTCTTAATCATATAATTACCCCTCAGTTAGTGGTTCCCATTTATTTAATACCCTATACTGGGTAAAACATCAATGAGGCAGTGAGCCGGAATGCCGAGATTCCTTTCTTATCTGAGGGGCCGTGTTTTCCGAATAATTGAAACTGCAATAGGCGAATAAAAAAGGGAAATTGATTAGTCAGCTCTTGTTGTGTTAAACAAAAAAGCAGGGCCCAATTAACGAACCTGCTTGATTTTGGAACACCGGGGAGTATTCAATGGTATCAACATTGATGGCTTCGTAAAAAGTCCAACTTCTGCGTTGCGCTGCATCCTTCGTCACTGCAGCGTACTGTAAGTACGCCTCATTTCTCAGGATTTGCGCGCCTTGAATTTGGAGCTTTTTACTTTGCCATCGAATTTTGACTTTTTACGAGATCATCAACATTGAACATATACAAAAACGTTGAATCAAACAGAAAACCTTCGAAAAGGAGGATGTTATGAAGAAAGCTGCTGATTATCGAAAAATTTTAGGGATGATCACAAATGAGCAGGTTTTGTCACTTGAACAGGCTGCGATTAGGATTCCCAGTTCATCCTTTAAAGAACATGAGTTAGCCGACTATCTTGCAAACTACATGTTTGATATGGGATTGGAGGTAGAAATGATGGAGGTTCAACACCCGACTCAACCAGACAAAAAGAGCAGGCAGCCTATTGGCCGGTTAAAAGGTACGGGTGAAGGGCCTAGCTTGATGCTAAACGGACACATGGATCCCGGCGTTGAGATGAGCGGGTGGACAGTTGATCCCTATGGAGCAAAGTTTGAGGATGGTTGGATATGGGGAATGGGAGCACATGACGACAAAGGGGGTGTAGTAGCAGCCATATGTGCCGTGGAGGCGATAAAGCGCTCAGGAACTGAGTTGAAAGGTGACATACTCCTCTGTCCCGTGATAGCCCATAAGTATGGTGGGGCTGGGACGAGGGCATTAGTAAAAAAGGGAGTGCTTACGGATTACTGTATAAACATGGAGCATTCAGCCAACACGATTGCCAATGTTTGTGTCGGCATAGTAATGATCAGGATTAAAACGAGAAGCCCGGATTTGTTCTTCAGGTATAGTGCTGAAGCAAAGGCAAAGTACTTTAATGCTATCGAACAACAGTGTGAAATCATGCGGAGGATAGGGACGAGTCTGGAGCCCCTACCACCAGGCGGTTGGCTACGATTTACTCCACATCCCGAGTTGCCCGGGTTTCCAACACTTACATTTGACACAATTCACAAGGAACACTACTATCACCCGTCATATACGGGGATGCCGACGAGAGAATGCGAAATGTGTTTTCAGATTAGAACTGTTCCGGGGCAGACCTTGGAGAATATCAGGGCCGATGTAAAACGGCTTCTGGAACAAATCAGGGCCGATCGACCAAATCTCCAGTATAAGCTTACTATACCAGCCAGCGGTGAAGACGACCCCTGGTACATGGAGCCGATGGATGTGCCAAAAGACAATCCTCTCGTGGTAGCTCTTGTGGATGGGCAAAGGATCGCCTCTAATGAAGAACCAAGCGTAGGAGCGGCCATGCGTATTGGGAATGTGGGCGATGGCAATATCCTGGTCGCTTTGGGCATTCCCACGGTTCAATATGGGCCGGGAGACATACGGATATATAAAGAGTGGCCCACACCCGATGAACGGGTGAAATTGGACGACTTGGTCATTGCTGCGAAGGCCGTTGCCTACGCTTCATACCGAATGTGTGGCTAAACAGAATCGTTATCCTGTTATATTGTGGAAAACGTGAGGGGTATCCACAAAAATCCCGATAGAAGATCTTGAAGAGGGAATCATTATGCGAAAACTCAATCCTCAGTACGTCGAAGCCGTCAGTGCCCTGGTCAACCGATGCCCCTATTTTAGGCTCCTGTCCATGTCAATTCGCGATATAGGCATCGGATACTCTCTTCTCGATATTGATGTACAAAACAAACACCTCCAGCCCTTCGAGGCTGTTCATGGAGGAGTCTTTGCCTCAATTATTGATTCCGCCGCCTTTTGGGCAGTTTTTCCCGAGGCGGATGAAAATGTGGGAATGACAACGGTGGACCTGAAAGTGAACTATCTGGCACCTGCCCAAGGTGGTAAACTGATCGCCAGAGGTCGCCGGATTAAGCTTGGCAAGACCCTTGCCCTGGGCGAGGCTGAGGTCATCAACCAAGATAATACAATACTTGCTCATGGAACCTCCACCTTGATGATCCTTCGGAACCTCGAAGGATCGCTTAAGCATTCCCTGCCTCCAAAGTTCATTGAAGAGGAGTGAAATTTTGTGATTCGGACCTCGATAAACAAGAGTTATCATGCTTAACGCATCCGTCAGAGAGGAGGATTTCTATGCCATTTCTCAATCTTCATGAACTCGAAGAAAAGCAGATTGTTCCTGGTTTTAAAGGCCACTTTGTCCATTCCGAGAACATGACATTTGCGTACTGGGATATTGAGGTTGGTGCTGTTTTACCCGAGCACTCTCACCCCCACGAACAGGTTGCCAATATCATTGCAGGTGAGTTCGAATTGACCGTGAACGGTGAAATGAAAGTCATCCGACCGGGGTCAGTAGCAATAATTCCACCAGACGCCACTCACTCTGGGAGAGCGATTGCAAGTTGCCGAATTATTGATGTTTTTTACCCCGTCAGGGAAGACTATCGGTAACGTGGCAATTCCCCGATATTAGGCCTGGCCTCACCAATGCGCGATTTAAACAGAGACGACGCTAAATACGCGGATTCCGTTGAGGGCCATGTGATACAGAAACAGGACGTGGAGCAAGTCGCCATCATGGGGAAGGGCCCCCAACCCTTTGGCATCTTCCAAGGAGAGGTGGTAGGTCTGAACACAGTTGCCGGGAAGGAGTATTTGGTGGCCTTTCAACCCGAAGGCGTTGGCCCTGAGGCGCAGATAGAGGGCCAGGTTATACACACAGAGATCGGTACAATCCCCCACGACGATGAAGGTTCGAAGGTTCTGATACTGTTCCAACCAGTCGTCAAAGGACGTCCCGATGGCTGGATGGAGAGAGTTCTTTGGGATGACGGTGAACAGATCAGAAAAGGGCAGTTCCCTCAGTTCGGGAATGGTTTCGGATTCTCTCGAGCCCTGGGTGGCATGGGGTGGGAAGGCCTCGAATTCAGGGGTATCCTGGGAATGGGTATCCTGGATCAACACGAAATTCCGAACCCCAAACTTGTGGGCCTCTTTGAACAGGCCCACGATGTCTGGGATGATTCCCTTAACTCTGGGGCTGGCTAATGGACCCTCATGGCAAAAACCGTTTATCATGTCGACGGAGATGATGGCGGTCTCTTGAGGCGATGTGACCTCCCGTTTGAGGACTAGGGGCTTGAGCCCATCCGTCCATTCCTCCAGAAACCGGATGAATGCCCTCGACTCTTCTCCAAAACGCATC
>JAUWDQ010000032.1 GCA_030608745.1 Pseudomonadota bacterium
GAACCATATGATAGTTTGGTAATAAAAGATAGATGGGTTGGGTTTTCTGAATCTAATTGTAATTTGCCAGCAAAATTAGTTGATAAGTATAAATTGTTAGGTGACAATGGTAAGATATATATTATAAAGGATAAATACTCAATAGAATAATATATAATCCTCAATATCTTATCTATTACCGCCAGTAGAATGTCTTAATTTATGGGGCAAGATAATCTCAAGTAGTACTGTGGCAGGGATACAATAATAAAAAAGTTATTAGCTAAAGTGTAATTCATCTTCATGACGGGCTGGTAGAATCAGAAGAACGGAAGGAGAAAAACAATGGCAGTCATCTTTAGAATCGCTGTTCGCAACCTTAAACATCATAAATCGAAAACTCTTATTATAGGCATCATTATTACCCTGGGGATTACCGTTCTGATAGTCGGGAATTCCATGATGCAAACCGCTTCAAAGGGACTTGAGATATCTTTTATAAATAACTTCTCCGGGCATATTATGATAAACGGTCAGACAGATGGGAGTCTGTCTCTTGCAGGCCGCATGGGAAGACCCTCGTGTTCCTCTTACCAGTCAGGTGGGTGAAACTACCTTATCTCGATTGATAGAGGCCATTCGTCTTTTTTACCTGATCCCCCGTGCCAAGATCATGATATCTGGTGGTCCCCTGGACACCGATGAGCGAGATATGCCCGTATCCAAAATCGTGGGGGACCTGGCCACCGCCACGGGAATTCCGAGGGAAAGGATACTGTTGGAGACGAATTCCACCAACACCTATGAAAATGGTGTGGAGATTAAGAAAATCCTCGGGGAAGAGCCATTTGTCCTCGTAACCTCAGCCTCCCATCTTCCGCGAGCCATTGCCGTTTTTCAGAAACTGGGATTATCCCCCATTCCTGCACCGGCAGATTTTAGGGCGATTCGCAACAAGCCTCATGCAAACGCATCCATGGGGGAATTGGTGAAGGTGATGATTTCCGCCCTACCAAGCCCAGATAACCTTGCACATTCTGAGCGGGCATTGTACGAATATGCGGGGTTCATGTGGTATTGGTTGAGGGGATGGATTTAGGAGGCGGGAGCCATGAAGCGATTTTCGGCAATTCTCTTATTGGGTGTCATGTTTTCGATAACTTCCCTTTCGGTGGCCACCGGAAAGACTCCCTTCATCGGGGAAGGCATGGTGGTCCCGAACATTTCGCTGAGCCCGAATTATGCGGCCTTTGTGGAAGATATCTTGCCGTCTCAATCCGGAGACCTCTTTGTTCAACTGAAGAATGGGTTGACGGTGTTGATTCGTGAAATCCACAGCTCGCGGGTTGTTTCGTGTCAGGTTCTTGTCAAAGCCGGTTCCATCAATGAGGATAAATATTTCCACGGTGGACTTTCCCATTACCTTGAACACATCGTCTCGGGGGGGACGACATCGACAATGACGGAAGAGGATATAAAGAAGATCCTGCGATCCATGGGAGGCGCTTCCAATGCCTATACCTCCTATGATCGGACGGTATACTTTATCAACACGACAGCGGAGCATTACAAAACGGCCCTTCAGCTCCTCATCAGCTATGTGACTGACTGCCAATTTGCTGAAAACGAATATCGAAGGGAAAAGCCGGTGATTCAACAGGAATTTAAGCTGGGAGAGAACAGCGTCTCTCGACAACTCTGGCATCTCTTTATGAGGACCGCGTATCAACGACACCCCATCCGTCACCCTGTCATCGGCTATGAAGATGTCTTCGTCAATATCACCCGAGAGCAACTCATGGAGTATTACCGGAAGCAATACGTACCACAAAACACGGTAGTGACCCTCGTGGGACATCTGAAGCCATTCGAGGCCCTCGAAGAGGTGATTAAGCTGGCTAAAGATTTCAAGAGGGTTTCCCAAAGGCCTTCGGTCATCCCTAAAGAACCCCTCCAGGTTGGACCGAGATGGGTCGAAAGGGAATTTCCTCCAGCCCAGTTGACCAGAATGTACGTGGGATTCCCGTCGGTTTCCCTGGAAGATCCAGATCTCTATCCCCTCGATGTCCTCGCCATCATTCTGGGAAAGGGGAGAACTTCCCGGCTTTATACAACCATCAAGGACCGGAAAAAGCTCGTCCTCTCCATCGATTCATCCAACTGGACACCTCATTACGCCCGGGGGATCTTCATCATTTCCATGGCCCTCAAGTATGAGAACGTACAGAAGGCCCTGGAGGCCATATTTAATGAGATCGAAGGGATTCAATCCAGCTTGATCCCGGAGTCCGAACTTGAAAAAGCCAAGAAGCAGGTTATCGCGGATCACATCTTCGGCAAGCAGTCAGCCGATGATATCGCCTCAAGCCTCGCCTCGTCCTATGCAGCCACGGGAAATCCTTACTTCGATAATCTCTACGTGGAGAGGATCCAGGGGGTTACCTCCGAGGATGTCGGGAGGGTTGCTCGGGAGTTCCTGAGGAGGGACCGTATAACCGCCGCCCTTTTAAAACCCCCTCAACCGACAAAGGCCTCACCGGAGGCAATTCCGTTAAGGCACCCCTCTCAGATCGAAAAGCGGATGTTCTCCAACGGGATTACCTTGTTGCTGAAGGAAAACCCGAATCTTCCCATTGTGACGTGCCAGCTGTTCGGCAAGGGGGGGCAGAGGTATGAGCCGCCCGGACAGCCAGGAATCTCCCTTTTTACCATGGGGCTCTTGACGAAGGGTACGAAGACTCGTTCGAAGTACCAGATCTTCAAGGAGATCGAGGAGATGGGGGGAAGTATCGGGTCCAGCTCCGGGAGGAACACCTATTCCGTGAGTGTATCGATCCTGAAGGAAGATTTCGAAAAGGGCCTGGAAATCCTCTCGGACGTGGTCATAAACCCTTCCTTTCCAGAAGAGGAGATCGAGAAACAAAGGGAAGATACACTGCTCGCCATCAAAAGGATCGACGAGAGTTGGGAGCGGGAGGTTACCCGACTCTTTCGCCAACATTTCTTTATTCAACACCCCTATCGCAATGATTTGGTGGGAACGGAGGAGTCGGTAAGGCGTTTTGCGAGGAAAGATATTGTGGATTTTTACCGCCTGTCGGTCATGCCCAATAACATGGTTCTGGCTATATTTGGGGATATCGACATCAACCGAGTTACCCAAAGCGTGGAGCAACGATTCGGCCACCTGAAAAGGGGGAACCTCGTTGCACCCAATCTCAAGGAGGAGACCTCCAACATCGTCCGGGAGAGGCGGGTCCAGAAGATGAACGACAAGTCGTCGTCGGCCCTATTCGTTGGTTTCAATGGGATGACCCTTTACGATGCGGATCGGCCCGCCTTGGACGTAATCGATGCCATTCTTTCGGGCATTGGGTATCCCAGCGGATGGCTCCACGAAGCCCTGAGGGGAGGCGATCAAAGCCTCGTCTACTATGTCCATGCCTATCCCCACTATGGGATAGACGGCGCCTACTTCGGGATAATCACCCAGACTACCATGGCCAACTATCAGGAGGTCCTGGATATTATCTCGGAAATGGTGAGAAGGATTCGGGAGGAGCTGGTGACGGATGAGGAACTGGAGCTCGCAAAAAAGATGGTCGTAACCATGCATGATCTTGGATTGGAAACCAATGCTTCGCAAGCCTTTAGCGCTGCCGTTTCAGAGGCTTTGGGGTTGGGATACGACTGGGATCAGCGGTATAGGGGTCTGATACAGGGAGTGACGAAGGAGGATGTTCAGCGGGTCGCCAAGAGGGTTTTTAAACACCATCTCACAGCCACCACCATTCCCCGAAAACCCGTAGAAGCCGTGATCCCCCCGGAGAGAAAGGAGAGGATGCACATCCAATGACCTTTTTCCTTCGTGATCAAAGGGCGAAGATTTCCGGGCCAACTATGGTGAAGGGACTCATTTGGACTGATGAGATGGAAAGAAGCGGACCAGTGGTTTCTATCGTAATAAGGATGCCAAATGATCCCTCTCGGCCTCAAATTCCGCCACATGTTCCTTTCTTATGGAGGAAATGGGCGGGCTCTTTATCTTGAGGGGATCGAGAAATTTCCCGTTTCTCGATATCCGGTAATCCAGATGGGGACCTGTGGCAAGTCCCGTTGATCCAACGTATCCAATGATCTCCTTCTGTTTAACCCGTTTCCCCTTCCTCATTCCCCGTCCATATCGAGAGAGATGGGCGTAGTACGTGGTATACTCGTTGCCGTGCTTTACCGTTACTTGCCTTCCGTAACCTTGATTCCATCCGCAGAAGACGACCTTCCCATCCGCAACGGCTCGAATGGGCGTTCCCGTTGGGGCTGCGTAATCGACGGCTAAATGGGGATGGTATCCACCCAGGATCGGATGACGCCTCCGTCGACTGTATCCCGATGTAATCCTGGTGAATTTCAGGGGAGAGCGGAGAAAGGATTTCTCCAGCGACCTTCCCCTTTCGTCGTAGTGGCTCTTTCGCCCCCCTGGCTCCCTGAAATAGAATCCTCTGTATTTCTGAGAAGGGGTTTCATACGCGGCGGCAAGAACGGTCCCGTACCGGATGAATTGGTCATCCTTGTAAAATTTCTCCACGATAATCTTAAAGCGATCCCCTTTCCGGGGGTCGTTGTGAAAATCGATTTCCCATGCAAAGACATCGGCGAAAATCAGGGCCAGATGGTCTTCTTCCCCGGTCTTCTCAATAGCGTCAAAGAGGGTGGATCCAATTTTCCCTTCCACTCTCGTCAGATGGCGGTCTAAGATGACCTTTCTCTTCGATGCGACATATCGCTCTCCTTCTCTCGTGACTTCGTAGACATCGGTTAGACTTGCCTCGTAGAGAAAGGCTTGCAGCTCACCTCGTTCATCGAAGGAGATCCGAAAAGAATCACCGGGGTTGCAATCCCTGAAGTCGAGGAGTGGCTTCAAGTGAGCCGTAATAACGGCGATCTGGTTAGGGGAAACCCCTCTCTTTTTCAGAGCGGTATAGAGACAGCCTCCCTTTTCCATCCGGCCCTCGATGATCCGTTCAGGGAGCCCCTTCGTCTTCAATGAGGTTTTTCTTGGAGACCGAAGAGGCCGATGGGCTTTCCTCGTTTCCTCTATATATCCTTTGAGCCCTTCCGCAATAGCCGCGGCAATTTTATCCAGGTGTTTTCGGCTCTTTAGCTTCCTCTCCTCCGACCGGTTGCTGATAAATGAGACTTCAGCCAAGATCGCGGGCATTCTCGCACCCATGAGGACGTAAAATGGGGCCTGTTTTACCCCCCTGTCTCGGTGGCTAGATCGTCCATGGTTCAAATTATTGATCATGGACCACTGGACATGGTGGGCCAATCGGCTGGATTCATTCACCTTTGCGTTTAACATGAGGGAATAGAGGATAATCTGAAGGTCGCTCAGTCTCTTGGTGGAAATGGCGTTCTCATGTGCGGCCAATTCCATCGTCTCCTCATCGGAGGCGAAATTCAAGATGTAGGTCTCTATTCCCCTCGCCCCTCTTTTCCTGCTGGCATTAGCATGAATGGATACAAAGAGGTCCGCCTTTTTCGTGTTCGCAATGGCGGTTCTCTCTTCCAATGGCAGATAGATATCCCTCTCCCTCGTCAAGAAGACCTCGTATCCACGTCTTTCCAGCTTCTTCTTGAGCCTTTTGGCGATCTTCAATACCACATCCTTTTCCATGAGGCCACTGGGTCCAATAGCGCCTGGATCGCGACCTCCGTGGCCGGGGTCGATGACGATCCTCTTGATGCCGGATTCCGATGGTCGCAAGAGGGGCTGTTTTTCCTCCATGGCGGCCAAGGCTTTCCCCTCGGAGGATGAGACCCCGAAGATGTCGATGACAATGCGAAATGGATCATTCAGGGGAAAGATCCTATAGTCCCTGATGCTCTCGATATCCAGAACGACCCTTACCGTATCGGGGGTGTTTTGTCCTGCTCTAGCCATTTTGAGAAGCCCATCGTGGATGGGAATGGGCTGTCTCAAGTCAGGGGAAATCTTGGCCGAATCGATATCGATATAGAGCCTCGGGGGCTTATTGATGGAGGGATCCCTCTTTAAGAGGCGGTTCGTATAGGATACCTCCTTATCCACATAGATAACGAACCTTGTATAATCGGGATTTGACCAATATTTCATTTTCGTCACGGGGTGGAGTTCCCTTGTTTCCTTGTGCAGCGGTTTCGGTTTATACTCCTGCAGTTCCTTCAGCTTACCCCCCGCCGTGGATACCATATCCCCCTTGGGGAATTGATCAATAACCTTTTGAAACGCCTCATAGGCCTTGAAGAACTCATTTCGCTTCAGGTGAATTTCCCCAATCTTGAATTGGGCATCGTCGGCCAGCCTGCTGGAGGGGTATCTCGCCACTAAGCTCTGGAAAGAGGAGAGGGCCTTTTGCAGGTCGGATTTGAGGAGCGAATAGCCGTAAAGGTCATGGTAGAGCGTCCCCACGGTGAATAAAGCATCGTCCGACCTCGGGCTGTTGGGATACTGGGTATAAACGGCTTGAAACGCTTCAATACATCTCAACCAATAAGATCTATACTTCTTCTTCGTCTTAGAGTTTTTCAGGGCGTAATAATCTTTCCTCGCTTTTCCATATTGAGCCTCATAATCAGCGCCATAGAGGGGGGTTGTGGAGAAAAGAAGGCAGAAAAGGATGACCGCTACGGCCGATCTGTGAATAAATCCACCCATCATCGAGGGCTCACCGGGACGAGATGTCGATTTGGAAACCGTCGTCCTTGAATGTGAGTGACCATCCCTCGGCAAAATTGAAGCGTTCCCCGCGATAGGGCGTGAGCGGGATGGGAGGGTTTTTAGAAGGTTGCACAAAAGGTTATCAAGGGGAAAGCCACTAGGGGGTAAAGAGGGAGTGATCCGCGGAAAGGGTAAAAAGGATAGGGCAGTCCAGAATTTTCCCCTTTGGATATCCATTCCGGGCTCTTTCGAATACTCCTTTTCGCAAATGTACTATACATTATTTAATTATGCAACAAAAAATTTAAATTTCAAGCAGTTATATAATAAAAATACAAAAAAAATTTGGAAATAGAGTATTCTCCATTGATTATAAAGGGTTTTTTGTTCAATATCATCCCCAATGTAGCATCTACAGGGGATGAGACGGGCCTTCTCACCATCTGCGGCCCAAGAGCAGGAATAGGAAGAAGAAGGAGGGGGATGACTGTGAGGGCTGAGACGAAGCGAACGCCCCCTCTTTTCGTACCGAAGACTATGAACGATTCGAAAGTTTCCACACTTTTGTTGGGAGTATTGTTGCAATCCTTTCATTATACAATAGATAGTATTCCCAATAAGGGAACACTGTTGTCCCTGAGCGTAAATTCATCCTTCAAACCGAACCACCAAATTTTTGTGCTGCTGTTACCTAGTGTTGCCGTTTGGAGGTTTTTCTAACTGCTTAACCGCAGGACCGCAAAACTGCAGCACCTTTGTCTATCGCAGCACCGCAGCACCCAAACTCGCGGGCCATTTCCTTGACAACTGTGGAGGGGTGTACTATATGGTGTGGATTGTATCCCGTTACGGGGTCGTTCATGAATAGTTTAGCGAAGGTGGTTAAGCTCCTTTTTCTCGAGACCAGGCCTCATTTTCTCCTGCTTTCGGTTGTTCTTTCGTGCGTGGGGACGAGCATGGCATGGTATGAAGGCCATTTCAAACTCCTCTTCTTTATTTTGGCCTTCGTGGGGCTCCTCCTTATCCATACCAGTTGCAATGTCCTGAATGACTATTTCGATTATATGAGCGGCATCGACAAGGAGACCTTGAGAACCCCCTTTAGCGGAGGGAGTGGGTTTCTTGCTTCCGAGGCCTTAACGCCCAAATTGGTCTATATCTTGGGAATCGCTTGTTTTGTCATCGCCTCGGGAATCGGACTGTTTTTCTTGAAGGTGAGGGGATGGGTTCTGTTGCCCATCCTCATCGTTGGCGGGGCGTCCGCCTATTTCTATTCCACCCACATTGCCCGATGGATGCTGGGGGAATTTTTTGCGGGTCTCAACCTGGGCGTATTGGCGGTTTTTGGGACGTATTTCGTTCAAAGCGGCTATTATTCATGGGAGGCATTCGTCGGATCCCTTCCCTCGGGAATCCTTACCTATAATCTCCTCCTGATAAACGAATTTCCCGACGTGGGTCCGGATAAGAAGGCGGGCAGAAAAAATGTCGTCATTGTCCTGGGCAAAAGGCGGGCGGGCGTCTTCTATCTCATTACCAGCGGTTTGGTTTATCTTTGCATTATTCTCGGGGTCAGCTTCCAATTCATGCCCCTCGGGACGTTGTTGGGCTTATTGACCATGCCCATAGCCTTGAAAGCCGTGAGGGGGGCTTTATCCAAATACAATGCGAGTGATGGGGATTTCTTACCCATAATGGGATTGAATGTAGCGGTGGTTCTCGTGACTCAAGCTTTGATAGCCCTGGGGTACGTCTTCTCACGATATTTGGTTGGCTAAAGAGTCTTCGATGCTCGCACCCGATTAGAACGGGGAATGGAAAGGGGAGAGCTCAACCCTTGAGTGGTTGACTTCGCCCGATAGTAGACACAAACGTTAGCTTCTAACGATATTTGGCTTTTCGTCAGGTACCGCCTTCAGGGCCTTTATCTTCCTCCATCGATATAATCGATATAGGAGATTGAGGGGGCCGAGGAGCACATAGGCGGAGCAAAAGAGGAATAACATGATCTCGGGCTCGGCTACGATGACCACAAGGGAGGATACCACGAATACGAGGACGCTGAAAGGTTTGCGCCTGATTAGCCCAAGCTCTTTGAAACTCGGATATCGGATGGTGCTGACCATCAAGAGGCTGAGCCCATACATCATGATGAGGATGGCGATATGCTCCGTGGTTAATTTCTCCCCGAGGCGGTGATACAGGAGGACCGTGAGGGCGATGAGGGTGGCAGCGGCGGGGATGGGCAACCCGGTGTAGTACTTGGGGTCAGCAGTGGTCGTTTGCACATTAAACCGGGCTAACCTCAGGGCACCACAGGCCACAAATAAAAAGGCAGCTAACCATCCCAATCTTGGAAAGGCGACCAGGGCCCAATAGTAGATAAGCAAGGCTGGGGCAACGCCGAAGGATACCAGATCGGCGAGGGAGTCGTATTCGATGCCGAAACGGCTGCTTGCTCCTGCAAGTCGGGCAATCTTGCCATCCAGTTGATCGAAGACTACAGCGATCAAAATGGCGATAGCCCCATAAAAGGGCCTTCCCTTGAAGGTAACAATGATGGCGTAAAACCCACAGAAGAGGTTGCCCGTGGTGAAGAGGTTGGGAATGATGTGGATTCCCTTCCTAATCCCTATCTTTCGTCTTTTTGACATCTCTATACCCCAAAATGGTTTCCCCCCCCTTAACATGGTCTCCAACACGAACCCTGATATCAACGCTCGGGGGTAGATATATATCCACCCTGGAACCGAATCTGATCATTCCGAAGATTTGCCCCCTTTTGAGTAAATCCCCTTTTTGGGAATAACAGACGATCCTCCGAGCGATAATCCCCGCAATTTGTATGAAAAGGATCTCAAAGCCATCCCTTGAACATAATAGTAAGGCATTTTTTTCGTTGAGTAAAGAGGATTTATCGGTATTGGCCGCAAAGAATTTTCCGGGATGATAGACCCTTTTCATAACCCGTCCTGTAATGGGGGAGCGGTTGACATGGACGTTGAACAGGGACATGAAGATGCTGATCTTTACTGTCTCCCGATTGAGAAGGTGATTCTCAAAATGTCTTTCGATTTCCAAGATTTTTCCATCCGCTGGCGCGACGATGGCCCTCTCGGAGGAAGGGGTGGTTCGGGTCGGGTTTCGGAAAAAAGAGATGACGAAGAAGGTGATCACACAAAAGATTCCGGTGAGATAAACCCACCCCAGCGACACAAAGAGGAGGGTGGCCATGGCCGTGGGTATGATGAAAGGATAGCCCTCTTTTGCAATGGGAAGTGCCATGGGGCGTTTACCCATCGGTTCCAGGGATTTACTCAGTAAGCTCATTTCCGGTCTTTCCTATGCGACGGTGACGGATTAGGATCCTCTCCATTGCATCCTTGCACGCCAATTTTTTCTTCTTAATCTTTTTCATTTCCAAATCGTCTAAGGGGGTGAGAAAGGGTCTGGTCTCATATTCCTCCAGTCGTCTTGCCAAGTCCGCATGTCTTTGTCTGATGAGTTTCAGCTCCTCGTTTTCCTCGGTGGAGAGATGTTCATCATCGGCCATGGTTTGAACCTCCTTCCCTGGGTTCCCCTTAAAGAGTTGATGCCAAAAACCTTTATCCAAATAGAGAAGTTATGCTTTTTTGACCAGTATTCCATCATTCCATTTCAGTTCCGCTTCGGACTTGCGGAGATACCGAGGGGTGAACCCCTCGAGATCAAGATATTCACCCTTTCCCAAATTTTGTCTCCCCAATTGGGCGACAATGACCCCGTGGATGAAATTGAAGGGGAAAGCGGCTATATGGGCCATATCCCCCAGTTTACGGCGGATCAAGTCGCCATACGGGTAAACGCCGTTTCCCAAGAACAAGGTCTTTTCCTCGATTCTCTCGAGGAGATCAACGGGCTTGATGGCCATTTCAGGGGCGAGTTTGGTCAACCCGCCTTTTTCGCTATGCCGATAAAGGGCAGAATAGACTTCGCCCTTTCGAGCGTCTAACGCGGGGCAGATGAGATAAGGGGAGTACCGCACGTTCTGTGCCAATGCATCCAAGGTAGACACGCCGGCAACGGGTTTCCCGGTAGCGAATGCCAAGCCTTTTACCGTGCTGACGCCGATCCTCAAACCGGTGAAGGATCCGGGTCCTACGGATATGGCAAACCCATCTATATCCCCAATGGAAACTCCTGAATCCTCCAATACCCGGTCGATAGTCTTTAACACCCTTTCGGAATGACTCGCCTTCTTCTCGAGGGAATATTCGCAGAGTATTCGTTCATCCTCTATAAGACCAATGCTCCCACACGAAGTCGATGTATCAATCCCCAACACCCTCATGGCTATCCCTATTTCAGAAAGAATCGGGTTATGTCGTTGTAAAAGACCAAGAGCATGAGCATGATAATGAAGACTAGTCCGACCCGATAGGCAAATTCCCTTGCCCTAGCACCAATGGGCTTTCGCCGGATAGCCTCGATTCCGAGAAATAACAGGTGGCCCCCATCTAACATGGGGATTGGGAGGGTGTTGATAATTGCCAATGTGATGCTGAGGCCAGCAATGAAGAGCATAAAATTCGTTATGCCCGATTTGGCTACCCGGCCCGCCGTTTGGAAGATTAAGATTGGCCCTCCTACCGCCCGACGGGAGATTTTTCGGACGAGCAACCTCCAAAGAACCGTCAGGGTCATCTCGGTTAGCTTGAGGGTTTCACGTCCCCCCCATACAATGGCCCTGAAGGGTCCATATCGCTTAAATATCGTGTCTCCAGGATTACTGATTCCAATGAGGCCGATGGTCTTCTCCTGAACCTTAACGGCCTTGGGTCTTATGGAAAAAGAGAGGATCTCTTGGCCTCGTTTGACCTTGAACGTTAAGATCTTATCGGGGTTCTTCCTGATAGTCATGGCCATCTGAATCCAGTGACTCATCTCCTCGCCATCGATGGACAGGATCAAATCATCCTCTTTCAACCCCCCTAAGTCGGCGGGGTCTCCTTTTATTTTCTCCTTGACGATTGGGGGCCGTTCAGGTTGAAAGCCCGCGTAACCTCTCCCAAACAATTTTCCTTCCTCGGGGACCAATTCCTTGACTACGATTACGCCTTCCCTTTCGATTTCCAGGCGCAATCTCGCATTGGGATTAGTGGCAACGATAAGATTGACCTCCTCCCAATTGCTTACCTTTCGATCATTGATCCCGATCACTAGATCACCCGCACGTATCCCTCCCCTTTGGCCGGGGGAATCGGGTTCGACCCAGCCTACCCTTGGCGGTTCTTCCATAAAGGCCGGCATTTTGAATCCGATGAGGGCGACCAGGCAGAGAAAGATGAACGCCAAAAGCACGTTCATGAGGGGGCCAAAAACGATGATCGCCATTCGCGTTGGAATCGGCTTTCCGGAGAATGACCTTTCCCTGTCCTCTTCGGAAACCTCCTCCTCGGGATTCTCCCCGATTATTTTGATATATCCACCCAATGGAATTACGGAAATCTGATATTCGGTCTCTCCGATCTTTTTGCCGATGAGTTTTCGCCCAAATCCCAGTGAAAATGTGAGGATTCCTACGCCCGATCTCTTGGCGATGATGAAATGGCCGAGCTCATGGACGAAGATCAAGATACCCAGTGCAATGATGAAGGATATGGCGCTCCATATGAGGTTCGTTGTCACGATCTCTTCTCCTCGATGAGCTCTTTAGCCTTTTCCCGAGCCCATTGATCTACCCTTAACGCATCATCCAGGGTCGTCAGGGGTCTAACCTGATGGTTGTCCATAACCTTCTCCACTACTTCTGGGATATCGGTAAATTTTATGATTTCCTCCAGAAAACTGTTTACCGCCACCTCGTTGGCGGCGTTGAGCACCGCCGGCATGGTCTCTCCTATCTCTATTGAGCGGTAGGCGAGCCTGAGGCAGGGAAATCGTTCGATATCCGGAGGGAGGAAGGTTAAGCCGTCCATATGATAGAGGTCCAAGGGAGGCAGGTCCAGCCTTAATCGCTTCGGGTAGGAAAGGGCATACGATATGGGGATTCTCATATCGGTTATTCCCATTTGAGCTACGATGGAGCCATCGATATATTCTACCATGGAGTGGACGACGCTCTGTGGATGAATTTGAACGGCGATCTTTTCCGTGGAGACGCCGAATAACCATCGGGCTTCGATGACCTCCAGCCCCTTATTCATCAGTGTGGCAGAATCGATGCTCACCTTTCTTCCCATGTCCCATGTAGGGTGGTGGAGGGCCTCTCTCGCTGTCACCTCCTTCATTTTTTCATAGGGGAGATTGAGGAAAGGTCCCCCGGAGGCGGTCAGGATAATCCGCTTAACCTCGTCTTTCGAACGGCCAACCAGGGCCTGGAAAATGGCACTGTGCTCGCTATCCACCGGCAAGATGGTAACCCCGTTTTCGCGAGCTTCTTCAACGATAATCTTTCCAGCCGTAACCAGGGACTCCTTATTGGCCAGGGCGATGGATTTCTTCGCCTTTATTGCGGAAATGGTGGGAATCAAACCCGCCGCTCCCACCAAGGCTGAGACGACAAGATCTATTTCGGGAAGGGCCGCAATTTGGATGAGGCCTTCCACTCCGAAGAGAACCTCGGTTTTTTGGGGCGAGATTTCCCTTTTTAGGGTGTTAGCCAAGGCTTCATTCAATACGGAAACCACTTTGGGCTTGAACCGTTCGATCTGTTCCCTGAGCAGCCGAATGTTAGTGCCTGCCGATAGGGCTATTACATTGAATTCCCTTTCAAACCTGCAGGCGATGTCCAATGTATTGACACCGATGGAACCCGTTGATCCCAGTACAGCCAAGCGTTTCATAGGGCGTCCTATCCCCCCCAACGGATGTAATAGTAAAGGAAAGGGGCCGAAAAGAGAAAACTATCCAATCGATCCAACATCCCGCCGTGCCCTGGGACGAGACCGCTGGAATCCTTTACGTGGGCGCTCCGCTTAATCATTGATTCGGTGAAATCCCCCATCTGTCCGAATAGGGTGAGGGAAAAGCCCAAGAAAATACAGTGGAAAACGTCCAAATCGGAGAAGAAGAGTTTGCGACATAACAGAGCGGCCGCTATCGCCCCCCCCACCCCACCTCCCAAGCCTTCGATGGTCTTGTTGGGGCTTACTTTGGGAAACAGTTTGTGTCTGCCTAGCAGAGATCCGATGAAGAAGCCGCCGATATCTGCGGCCCAGACGGTCGAAACGAGAAAGAAGACCCATTGTTTCCCCGGGGCGGTTTTATCGATTAGAGTTACATATGACAAGAGGAGACCGATGTAGAGTATTCCAAAGAGGGTGAGAGCCATCTTGGATATGGCCAACGCGAAATTAGTCGATTTTAGCATATAGGTGATGGATAAAAAGATAATGGTGAAGCTCAATGGAGCGTAAAAAAGGGAGGGATTCCCGAAATAGATGACGGAGGCCAATACCATTCCCAAAAGGATTCCGATCGCCTTCTCGTGCCGTTTATTTTCCGGGAGTACCAGGGAGTAGAATTCATGTGAGCCCAGGGCAACGGCAATCAAGACCAAAATGAAAAGTGTTGGTTCAGGTCCATATCCGATGAGCAAATATAGGGAAGGTATGGCGACGGCACCGGTTAAAACTCGTTTCTTCAGCACTCTGACCTCGATGGCGGCCTTTTTTGGCGTTCATTTTACGCCATTAGTCAGGCTCCATAGCCAATTGCTCGCTGGTGAGACCAAACCTCCTCTCCCTGGACTGATAATTGAGCAGGGCTTTGATCAAGTCCTCTTTTCCGAATTCGGGCCATAGGGTCTCCGTCACATAGATTTCAGTATAAGCCATTTCCCATAGGAGGAAATTGCTGATTCGATATTCACCGCTGGTCCGGATTAATAGGTCTGGATCCGGGATATCCTTTGTCGAGAGGTAATTGGAGAGAGTTTCCTCGGAGATCTCTTCGGGGTGGATTCTCTTGTTTTTTATATCTGCCACCAGACGACGAAAGGCCCTGATGATTTCATCCCTTCCGCTGTAGCTGAGTGCCAAGGTTAACACCATGCCGTCACAGTGAGCTGTCTTTTCCACCGTATCAATTAACGTATCGTGAGCATCAGGCGGAAGGGAGTTTATATCCCCGATGGCCCTGAGGCGGATGTTATTCTCCAACATTTTATCTAATTCCTTCCTCAAATATCTCTGAAGAAGACCCATCAAAGCCGACACCTCGTTCACAGGACGTCTCCAGTTCTCAATGGAAAAGGCATAAAGGGTGAGGAATTCAATCCCCAACTCTCGGCACGTGGTTACTACCGTTCGAACGGATTGAATCCCCTTGATATGGCCTTCGATTCGGGAGAGGGATTTTTGTCTTGCCCATCGGCCATTTCCATCCATGATGATGGCTAAGTGTTTCGGGAGTTTTTCCTTAACCAACCCTTTCATCGTCGCCTAGTAATCCCTCATGGTGAAAGCCCATAGGGGGAGGGAAAAGAAGCATGCTCCCCAGGGAAGTGTCGCCTGAATCTTCCCATAAACATTGACGGCTTCGTAAAAAGTCCAACTGCTGCGTTACACTTCATCTTTCGTCATTGCGACGTACAGGGAGGTTCCTTTTGGGGGGTACCCCCGGGAAGAGATCCAGTGGAGACGGGGTGGGCCTGTAGCTCAGAGGATTAGAGCACGTGGCTACGAACCACGGTGTCGGGGGTTCGAATCCCTCCTCGCCCACAGC
>JAUWDQ010000314.1 GCA_030608745.1 Pseudomonadota bacterium
CACTTTAGTGAAGATATTGGTTTCACCTATTCGGAATCGGCTCTTGGATCGATTCCTGCTTCCATAAATGACCAATCCGACTCCCGTTGCAAAAATGGGGCTATTCACCAAATCCGCCAGGCCGCTTATCCCAACGGGGTATCCCCTTCTCACCGGAAGGTTAAAAATCTGTTCGGCAATCTCTGGCATCCCTTCCATGATGGCCGTTCCCCCTGTCAGGACGATCCCCGAACCGATGAGGTTTGCGTAACCCGATCTCACGATCTCCCCCTGGACCAGGGTTAAAACCTCCTCCACACGGGGTTCGATGATCTCCGCCAGGGTCTGCCGGGAAAGGGTTCGAGACTTCCTTCCACCGACACTGGGGACCTCTATCATCTCCTCCTTCTTCACCATGGAGACCAGGGCACATCCGTATCTCTTTTTTAACTTCTCCGCCTCCTCCGCAGGGGTCCTTAAGCCAAGGGAGATATCGCTGGTGATGTGATTTCCCGCCAAAGAGAGGACCGATGTGTGTTTGATACTTCCATTACAGAAAATCACGAGGTCGGTGGTCCCACCCCCGATGTCAACGACGCCCGCCCCAAGATCCTTCTCCTCGGGGCTCAGGACTGCCTCGCTGCAACCCAGTTGTTCCAGAACGATATCATTTACATGGAGCCCCGCCCGATTGGTACAACGGATGATGTTTTGGGCCGAGGTAACCGCTCCCGTGACGATGTGGACTTTTCCCTCCAAACGAACGCCATACATACCGACGGGATCCCTGATTCCATCCTGATCATCGACGATATACTCCTGGGGGAGGACGTGAATAACCTCCCGATCCATGGGGATCGCGATGGCGCTAGCAGCATCGATAACGCGTTTAATATCGTGTTCGGTAATCTCCCGGTTTTTCACGGCAATTACCCCATGGCTGTTGATGCCCCGGATGTGTCCACCCGCTATCCCAGCAAAGACAGAATCGATCTCACACCCCGCCATGAGCTCGGCCTCCTCAATGGCTTTTTTTATGGATTGTACCGTCCCTTCAATGTTGACGACCACTCCCTTTCTGAGCCCCCTTGAGGGATGGGATCCGATTCCGATGATGTTGACCAATCCGTTTTGGGCTTCCCCCACAATGGTGCAAATCTTGGTCGTCCCGATATCCAATCCCACCAACAAGTTATTATCCTTTCCGGCCATATCTCTCACCTCCTTTCTCTATGAGTCTTCGGCTTCGTAAAAAGTCCATCTGCGGCGTTGCGCTTCATCTTTAGTCACTGCGGCATACTGGTAAGTACGCCTCATTCCCAAAGATTCGCGCGCCTTGCATCTGGAGCTTTTTCCTGTGCCGTCTGATTTATGACTTTTTACGAGACCATATTTTGTGGGCCTTTTCGGGTAAAATGCCATTGCGTCCCTCATCTTCACGATAACCCTCTTTTCATAATTACAATCGATATATGCGGGCTTAAGGGGTCTCTTCCGGAGATGTCTCCAGACCCTCTCCAATCGTTTCCATTTGGCCTCGTAAAGGTCGAGGCCAAATTTGATTTCGATTGCCCCGTTGTTCGTATAGATGCTTATCCCAAAGGCCTTATCCATATGGATTTCGGAGATCTCCTTTTGGGAAAGAACCTCTCGTCCCTCGGTCAACCTGATCAACCTCAATGCTTTGAAGACTAATCCCCATGCTTCATCAGGGTGGGCCTTGAAATCATCCCGATGGAGGCCCGTCAAAATGGGATGATCGATTTGATGACCTTTGGGCACCCTGGTAAATATGACCCCTTGGCCATCGATGTAGTACAGGTGGTCCAAGAGGATGATTGCCACTGGTTTTCTCTCGGTGATTTTTATTGAGATTCTATCGGGGAATATCCGCCTGATCTCGGCTCGCTCTATCCAGGGATTCGCCTCCACCTTGCTTCTCAATTTGGCTAGGTCTATGCTGAGCATGTTCCTTTGGCGGTCCAATTGGGTCATGGACAAAATTTCCTTCTCGAAAGTCTTCTGGCAACCCTCAATGGTTACTTCCCGCAGGGTCAGCAGGGGTGTCTCCATCATGTAGCCATACCCCACGTGGCATAGGAGGGCAACAACCGCGACGACCAATACCAGTATAGTTCCCTTACATAGTCCCTTCAGGAGACGAGGACCTACTTCTCCCATCCTTTTCCTCCTCCTCCTCGGACTCCCGTCTTCAATGAAGCTTCCCTCAGGATTCTCTCCACTAATTCCGGGAAGTCGATCCCGGCAAAATCGGCCGCCTTCGGCACAAGGCTTGTCTCGGTCATCCCGGGCATGGAGTTGACCTCCAGGACGAAGATTTGCCCTTTCTGGTCTGCCATCATATCCACCCTTGCACAGCCCTCACATCCCAGAGCCCTATAGGCCTTCAGGCCGATCCGTTCGGCTTCTTCCTGGGCCTTCTTGGGGATGCGGGGAGGGAGGATATATTCCGTTTCCCCCTTGGTATATTTGGCCCGATAATCATAAAATCCACCTTTCG
>JAUWDQ010000140.1 GCA_030608745.1 Pseudomonadota bacterium
AGCCCACATTTGGTTCTTAAAGAGCATTCCCAGCAAAATTGGGATTCTCTTGGATCTTACTCTCAAGGAGTTGGAGCGGGTCTTGTATTTCGAGGCTTACATCGTCATTGACCCAAAGGATACTCCGTTAAAGCAGGGCGAACTCCTCACCGAGGAGACATATCGAGAGTCAAGGGAGAAGTATGGGGATGCCTTCAAGGCCGGTCAGGGGGCTGAGGCCATCAGAGAGATGCTGCAGAATATCGACGTTAATGAGCTTTCCGTGAAACTTCGTGTCGAAATGAAGGAGACCTCATCCGAGGCCAAGAGGAGAAAATCGGGGAAAAGGCTCAGGGTCGTCGAGGCGTTCAGAGATTCCAAGAACAAGCCCGAATGGATGGTCCAGGAGCTCATACCGGTAATTCCTCCGGACCTGAGACCCCTCGTTCCTTTGGATGGGGGGAGATTTGCGACGTCCGACCTCAATGACCTTTATAGAAGGGTTATCAATCGAAATAACCGGCTCAAGAGGCTCTTGGAATTGAGTGCCCCTGAAATCATCATTCGAAATGAAAAACGGATGTTACAGGAGGCCGTTGATGCCTTATTCGACAACGGCAAGAGGGGGCGGACAATCATAGGCCCTAATAGGAAGCCATTGAAATCATTGAGCGATATGCTGAGGGGTAAGCAGGGGCGATTCCGTCAAAACCTCCTGGGCAAAAGGGTCGATTACTCCGGGAGGTCAGTCATTGTAGTAGGACCGGAGTTGAAACTCCATCAGTGTGGGATCCCCAAGAAGATGGCCCTGGAGCTCTTCAAACCCTTTATCTATAACAGGTTGGAGCACCAGGGGTATGTGACCACGATCAAAAGCGCCAAGAAAATGGTGGAAAAGGAGAGACCGGAGGTATGGGATATCCTGGATGAGGTGATTCGGGAGCATCCGGTGATGCTGAACCGGGCACCGACACTGCATCGGCTGGGAATTCAAGCCTTCGAACCCGTGCTGATTGAGGGAAAGGCCATTCAACTCCATCCATTGGTCTGCGCGGCCTTTAACGCCGACTTCGATGGGGATCAGATGGCCGTCCATATTCCCCTCTCTGTTGAATCCCAGACGGAGGCCCGGATCTTAATGATGTCAACCAATAACATCCTCTCTCCGGCCAATGGGAAACCCATTATTGTTCCGACTCAGGATATCGTACTGGGGATTTATTATATGACCCGAGAAGCGTCAATGGCGAAGGGGAAGGGAAAGATTTTCTCCAATTTTGAGGAGGTCAGGATTGCCCATGATGCCAATGAAGTAGACCTCCATGCTTCGATCAAAGTAAGGATGGATGGACAATTGGTTGAGACCACCGTTGGCCGCGTAATTCTCAGGGAGATTATTCCAGAGGAAATTCCCTTTGAATTAGTCAATAAAGTAATGGAGAAAGGTGAATTAGCCGACTTAATCGATTACTCATACCGACACGCCGGGGAAAAGAAGACGGTGATCCTCGCCGATCGGTTGAAGAATTTGGGGTATCAGTATGCGACTTCGGCGGGAATCTCCATCTGTATAGATGACATGCTGATTCCCTCCAATAAGGAGAAACTCTTAGCCGAGGCTAACGAGGAGATCCAGGAAATCAGAGATCAATATACTGATGGGCTGATCACCGATGGTGAACGCTACAATAAGGTCATCGATATATGGGCACAGAAGACGGAGAGAATCGCCGATGAAATGCTCACGGAGTTGGGAACGCGAAGGGCCGTGGATCAGGGCGGAGGGGAAGGGAGGGGTGAAAGCTTCAACCCCATCTTCATGATGTCCGATTCCGGGGCAAGGGGAAGCGCACAACAGATTCGCCAGCTTGCGGGAATGAGGGGACTGATGGCTAAACCATCGGGGGAGATCATCGAGACTCCCATTACGGCGAACTTCCGCGAGGGATTGACCGTCCTCCAATACTTTATCTCCACCCACGGCGCCAGAAAGGGGCTGGCAGATACCGCGTTGAAGACGGCCAATTCTGGTTACCTTACCAGGAGACTGGTGGATGTCGCCCAGGATGTGGTGATCATCGAGCAGGATTGCGGGACCTTAGACGGGATAAGTATGACTTCCCTGGTTGAGGGAGGGGAGATCATAGAGCCGATGGCGGAAAGGATTTTGGGCAGGGTGGCCCTGGATGATATTAAGCACCCCTTTGAGGAAAGGGTCATTGTCAAGGCAAATCAGGAGATCGATGAAGAGGCCTGTAAAGAGATCGTCGATGCGGGTATCGATAGGGCGAAGATTCGGTCAGTGCTCACCTGTAAATCCAAAAAGGGCATCTGTGTGCTTTGCTACGGAAGAGACCTGGCCAAGGGAAAATTGGTCAGTATTGGGGAGGCGATTGGAATCATCGCAGCCCAATCCATCGGGGAACCGGGGACCCAATTGACCATGAGAACGTTTCACATTGGAGGCACTGCTAGCCGAAGGGCGGAGCAGACGACCTTGGAATCGAGGATTGACGGAACCGCTCGGTTCATTAACATCAAAACCATACGGAACAAGGATGGGGATTTAATCGCGATGAATCGAAACGGTGAGATCGCCATCCTCGATAAAGAGGGCCGGGAGAGAGCGCGATATTTAGTCATTTATGGTGCCAGGCTCAAGGTAGAAGATGGCCGGAAGGTGAAGGAAGGGGATTTATTGGCAGAATGGGATCCCTATGCTATCCCCGTACTCACGGAGGTTGCGGGAAGGGTAAAGTTCGGCGATATCACCGAGGGCGTAACCATGCAGGAGCAGGTAGATGAGTTCACCGGTCTCTCCAGAAAGGTCATCGTTGAGTCAAAGGACCCCGAATTGAGGCCTCGAATTTCCATCAAGGATGAAAAGGGGAGAACGTTGAATCTGACCGAATCAAGCGGCCAGGCCCGCTATCTCCTAACCGTTGGAGCGAATATCTTCGTCTCGGAAGGGGATATGGTCGAGGCAGGGGATATTATGGTCAAAATTCCGAGGGAAACGACGAAAACTAAGGATATAACGGGTGGCCTACCAAGGGTGGCGGAATTATTCGAGGCAAGAAAACCCAAAGAATTCGCCATGATCAGTGAGATCGATGGGACCGTTTCCTTTGGAAGGGATACCAAGGGGAAGAGAAAGGTCATCATCACCCCGGAGGTGGGTGACCCGAAAGAGTACAGCGTCCTCCGAGCCAAGCATATCAGTGTACATGAAGGTGACTTCGTGAAAGCGGGTGAGGCGTTGATGGATGGGCCATCAAATCCTCATGATATATTGAGGGTCCTTGGCACTGAGGAGTTGGCGAAATACCTTGTGGATGAAATTCAAGAGGTATACAAGCTCCAAGGGGTAAAAATCAATGATAAACACATTGAAGTCATCGTCCGTCAGATGCTCAAACGGGTTCGAGTTCGGGAAACCGGGGATACCACCTTTTTGGTGGATGATCAAGTGGAAAAATATGTTTTTGAGGAGGAGAATGAAAGGGTCTTGAGGGAGGGTGGCAAGCCAGCTATTGCAGAACCCCTCTTTCTCGGTATCACCAAGGCCTCCCTGATTACCGATAGTTTCATCTCCGCCGCCTCTTTCCAAGAAACCACAAAGGTTCTCACCCAGGCGGCCATAGAGGGTAAGGTTGACAATCTCTTGGGGTTGAAAGAGAACGTTATCATGGGAAGACTCATTCCTGCGGGCACTGGGCTCCCCCAATTCAAAAAGATGCAGCTCCATGTCGAATATCCGGAGGGTGAGGAGGAGTTTGTCCAAGAGGGATATTAGCCAGCGCTATCGAATCCCTTTTAGCTTTTCCTTTGCGATCTTTGCCTGTTGCGTGCGTGGGTGTTCCCTTATCACCCTTTTCAAAAGGGATTGTGCGAAGGTTTTGTCCCCCAATTCTTGCCAGCATAGGGCCTGTTTGAGCAGGGCCGAAGGAACCTTATCACCTTTCGGGAACTTCTTGAGCACATCGTCATAAGCAATGATAGCCTTCTCGTACTCCTTTTCCGAATAATAACATTCTCCGATCCAAAATTGGGCATTATCAGAAAGTTCGCCCTTGGGATAAACGGCCAAGAAGGCCTTAAATTTTTCCCTGGCAGCGGCAAAACCCTTCCTCTCGTAGGTTTGCTTGGCATTTTTATAGAGAGCCTCCATGGCTTCCCCGGTTGAGGCTTCTCCTTTCGGGGGAGGTTCTTTTTTGGGCTGAGCTCTGGAAGCCTTGGAAACTTCGTTGAGTTTTGCCTCCATTTCCTTACGGGCCTTATCGATCTTTTCCTCCAACCCATTCAGCCGGATCTCAAAATCCCTTCTGAATGCCGTCAATTCATTCTGTGGTCTCTGGGCAAATTCCCTGTTCTCCTCGACGGCATTTTTCAGAATTTGGATTTCCCGCTGAAGGGGTTCCAGCACAAAATCCAGGTCTGCTTGACTTTTTTGGATTTTCATGGAGGATTCCGACCTCAGTTGCTTCAATTCTTTTTGGACGTCGATCATTTGTCTATAGAGGGAATCGATATCTTGGCGCAAGTAGGCTATATCGCCTGTGGTAGCACATCCAAAAAGGATGACAAGGAGACCCACTACCAGTGAGATGCAAAAAAATCTTTTCTTTTCCATCATCTTACCCTTTTATGGAAAAAGAACTCAGTGATATGAATCCAGAAACTGGCCTCACTTCGACAATATGATGAAATGGGCCCTTCGGTTCTTCGCCCAGGCCCCCTCGTTGTATCTGGGGTCTATAGGCATCTCCTCGCCGTAGCTGATGCTTGAGATTTTATCCGGCGAAACCCCTAATGAAATGAGATACCCCTTCGTGGTGTGGGCCCTTCTTTCCCCCAGGGCCAAGTTATACTCGATGGTTCCCCTTTCATCGCAGTGGCCTTCAATTTGGATTTTTACACGGGGGTGTTTGAGAAGAAGCTCTGTATTTTGTGAAAGAATCTTTCTCGCCTCTGGTGTCAGATTATATTGGTCAAAACCGAAATGAATATCCTTCAGTAGCGATGACTCGAGGAATACCCCCTCGATCCCGGGATATTTCTTCCTTTCCAAACTTGCCTCCAATGACTTTTCCTCGATTCTCGCCCTTTCTGCCTCCTCGCCGGGTTTTCCCCAGGCCTTTTCCTCTGCCTTTCCCGTAACCAAGGGTTCCTCTTTTACGGCCTTTTTTGCACAGCTTACCATTACCATGAGAGAAAGGATAACTCCTATGACGATACAGAATCTTTTGACCATGACGATCCTCCTTTTAGTGTGTTTGTGTTATCGATCCATTCTTGGAGACCACGTTGGGCTTGATTCCTTGCCCCTTGTAGAGGTCAACCTACGCTGGTTGGCGCCATTGGCATTCATGACATAGATATGCGATCGGCCTTCCCTGGTTGAGCTAAAGGCTATGAAACGGCCATCAGGTGACCAGGTGGGGCTCTCGTTGTTTCCGGAGTATTCCGTCAGCCTCCGAATCCACATTCCATCTGGGCTTATGGTAAAGATCTCGAAGCGTCCATCCATGCGACCGCAGTATGCGATCCTATTCCCTTTTAGCGACCAGGAAGGAGAGGCATTATAGCGGCCCGAAAAGGTGAGCCTCTTCATGTTTTTTCCTCCTCTATCCATGGTATAAATCTGAGGGGAGCCCGCTCGGTCGGAGACAAAGGCTATTTTCCTCCCATCGGGAGACCAAGTTGGAGAAGCCTCGCTGCTCCAACTCTTGGTTAGCCTTTTAGGGTGGGTCCCATCGCGGTTAATGATAAAGATCTCTGCATTTCCCTCCTTTCGCATCATGAGCGCCATTTTGGTTCCGTCGGGTGACCAAGCCGGGGCGGCATTCAATCCGGGATTTGTGGATAACCTAACCTGCGCCGATCTGGTGAGATCAAACAGGTATAGATCTGGATTCCTCTTGATGTAAGAGGTAAAGGCGATTATCCTACCGTCGGGTGACCATGCCGGGGACAGGTTGATGGATCCGTTGTTGGTAATCTGCCTCAGGTTATGTCCATCGAAATCGATGGTATAAACCTCCTTGTTTCCCGTCATGGTCGATACGAAGGCGATCTTTGTATCGAATATCCCCTTTTCCCCCGTAATCAAATAGGTGATCTCATTGGCGACGCGATGAATTATATTCCTTAAACCCTTGGTGCTCCCTTTATACCTTTTCCCGCCGAGAAAGGCTTTGTCCACGAGGTCGAAGAGCCTAAACTCAATAGCAAACTGCCCCTCCCTGGAGGAATATCCACCCGTTACGAGGGCTTCTGCCCTGCTCGGTGACCAGATCTTATAATCGGGGGGGTCAGCAATTGCATTACTCTCCTGGGGAAATACACTTCGTGGGATTATCTCAAAGAAACCCGAGATTGTCAAATCGTTGGTTAAGATTTTCATAATCTCGCGGCCCAGATTGGGTTTAGATCTCCCGCGATCCTCAAATTGCGCAATGGCGATGGGAAGGGGTTGCAGCTCAGGGGATGCGATATCGATATAAACCCGGGTCCAACCGCTCTCCGCGCCTATGAATGTCCAAAGCAAGCATGCCAAAAGGAATATTTGTCTCAGGTGCATTTCCATTTTCCCACGAGGTTTCGTACAACTCCTACTCTGGGTGAAACCGAATCCCTATTTCCAAGAACTCTTCGTCCAACTCTTGCGGAAAGGGTGGAAGGGGATTGGCCTTCTTGATTGCCCGCATGGCGGATTCGTTGTACATGAAGCTGCCAGACTTTTTCTCAAACCAACTTTCTACAATACTCCCATCTCGCCGAAGTTTGATGACGATAACGGGAATCTCCTCGACTTCCTCTAAGAGGCTCCCCGGGAGGATCCATTCTTCCTTAATTCTCTGCCATATCGAGTTATAGTAAGCCCTGAGCCTCATATCGATAACTGCCCTCGAAGGCTTCGGGGCGATTTGGGCAACCTCTTCCGTGACCTTTGGTTTTTCCT
>JAUWDQ010000248.1 GCA_030608745.1 Pseudomonadota bacterium
AAGGGGAATTTGTGAGGTCTTTAGAAAGCTCCCCCTGATCGCGAATCTATCGCTCAGTTGAATTAGGATGCACACCGCCCTAACCGCATGACAGCAGCACTGCAGCACCGCATTAACCGCAGCACTTTCTTTTGACTGCAACACCGCAGAACGGATAATTCGGAGAATTATCTCGTGATCCTCTCAATGTACTCACCCGTGCGAGTATCGATCTTGATGATATCCCCTTCCTCAAGGAATAACGGCACCTGAACCATTGTCCCCGATTCCAATTTCGCCGGCTTTGTTCCCCCAGAGGCCGTATCCCCTCGGACGCCCGGTTCCGTTCGGTCGATGCGAAGCTCGACAAATGTGGGAAGCTGTACACACACGGGATTGTTGTTGTGAAAAAGCACGGTCAGGGTGATATTTTCCTGGAGGAAATCCTTGCTATCGACTAGTTGATCCTCGGCCAATTCGAATTGCCAGTACGATTCCTTATCCATGAAGTAGTAATTCTCTCCATCATTATAGAGATACTGTACCTCCTTCTCCTCAATGTCCGGGCTCTTCACCCTCTCCCCAGACCTAAATGTGTGTTCTAAAATCTTCCCCGTTAGCAAACTCTTCAGCTTGGTTCGCACGAAAGCTCCTCCCTTGCCGGGTTTTACATGGAGGAACTCGACGATTATGAAGGGTTCCCCGTTCATTTCGATCTTGAACCCTTTTCGAAATTCAGATGTCGTGGGCATGGCTTTCCCCCCTTAATTCACCCTATAACCTCAATCTCCTTGGAGAGATTAGTAAGGACTTCGCATCCATTTCCCGTAACCAATACCATATCCTCAATCCTCACCCCACCCCATCCGGGTATATAGATTCCCGGCTCGACCGTAAATATCATTCCTTCTTCTACAACGCCCCTACTTTCAGGGCCAATCACCGGGTTCTCATGGACGGCCAGCCCGACCCCATGCCCCGTCATGTGGCCAAAGTAGGCTCTATATCCTGCGTCCTCGATCCACCCGCGGGCGATGGCATCGAGCTCCATTGCCTTTCTCCCTGGACGGACGGAAGCAATGGTCCTATCGTGGGCATCTTTAACGACTTGGTAAACCTCTTTCTGACGACGATTCGGCTTTCCACAAAAAAAAGTACACGTTTCATCCGAATAATAGCCTCGATGTCGAACCCCGAAATCGATGATGACGAAGTCGCCTTTATGTATCCTCTTCTCGCTGGGTTTGCCGTGGGGAAGAGCGGAACGATTTCCAGAGGCAATGATGGTATCGAAGGAGATGCCATCGCCACCGTTACGCCTCATGGAAAATTCCAATTCCAATGCGATCTCCCTCTCCTGGGAGCCAGGCTTTACCCTCCATAGATTTTCCCTGAGGCTCTTGGAAGCGATATCGATGCTCCTTTTGATTCGTCCTATCTCCTCATCATCCTTTACCGCTCTGATGTTCTTTACTCTTTCATCGATGGAAATGAATTCACCGCCGCTTACCTTCTCAGCGAGCTCTTTATGGGTTCCGTAAGTCAGATTTTGGGGCTCGAAACCTATTCCCCTCAATCCCAACTCATTCATGAGATCGGACAATCCTTCGACCTTCTTTTTATATTCGATCAGTTCAAATCCCGACACCTCTTCCCCAGCCTGAGTTGTATAACGAGAATCGGTCAAAAAATACCCCTTATTTTCGGTCATTACCAGGGCGGCATCACTTCCCGTGAATCCGCTCAGGTAATGGATGTTCTCCAAATTGGTGATCAGGATCCCATCTAGATGATCTTCCCTCAGGACTTTTTTAATACGATCGATCCTTTCCTGCCTCATCCCCAGTGTCGGAACCCCTCTTATGTTGATCTCTTCCTGTTCTTTTGAATTCGGTTCAGCCATTCCTTAAGCTCCCTAATGGTACGTTCGATCTCCCTTTTGGGCTTTATTGGAAGTTCGCCCGCCCCTGAAGAGACGTCCCCCGACGCCCTCAAGCGCATTTCCAGTTCCCTGACCTTTTCCTTGAATCTGATACTGCTTGGGTTTTGCTCGAGGAGTTGTTGGTAAATCTTGTAAGCCTCTTCGATATTCTCCCCCTTGAGATACAGTTCGGCCAGAGTCTCAGTGGCGATATTGGCTTCTTCTTCCATGGGCCACCCGTTGGGAGAATCGCTTTCTCAAAAACGTAGGTTAAATCCGCTCTTTAGTCAAGGGCAATTTGGCGGAGGTTCGCCGATTCTCTTGAGAACTTCGGTTTTCCCAAGTATTGACGTCATTGCAAAAAGCTGATTTAGTTGTATGAGAGGAAATCAAGGTGATCGTTGGAGGGATGAACAGTGGCCAAAAGAAGGCGAATTCCCCAGAAGAAACTGAAGGAGCCCGACGAGTTTATCTCCACTACGGCTAGGATAATCTCGTGGACGGTGGAAAATCTGAAACTTATTCTCATCGGTTTTATTATCGGCGTATTGGTAGTGGTCTCGTTGGTCTTTTGGCGCATAAGAACGAGAAATAGAGAAGTCGAGGCGCTGAATTCATTTTATCGGGCTTTGGAGATGTTGACGTCCGCCGAGGATCCCTCTTCGAAGGGTTATCAAGAGGCCATTGATGAATTTGAACGGATCCAAAGGGAATATCCCCGTACAGGGGCTGTCCAGTTAGCCCAATTACAGTTGGGGCAAGGGTTTCTGAATTCAAAGCAATATGATAAGGCCATGGAAACATATCGCAAATTTCTCGATAGCGACCCCCGGGAAGAGCTGTACCGACTTTTGGCTTTGCAAAATTTGGGCTATGCCTATGAGGGACAAGGGAATTACCAAAGGGCTTTGGATTCGTATCAAAGCCTCGTTTCCGAGGGGGAGAGCTTTCTCCAACCCTGGGGGTATCTCAACGTGGGCCGGTGTTACGAAAAGCTCGGCAAAGGGAAGGAAGCCCTGAAGGTTTACGGCATTTTCCTGGAGAAATTCCCGGACTCGACCATGGCTGCCCTGGTGAAGAATAAAATCGGTATGTTAGGGGGATCATCCGATACATCATCCCGCTAGTCTTTACCCTGCCTTGCTTTTTGGATACCAATGTTCTCGAAGCAGAGCGGAAGGTATGACAAGAGGTTTTTAGTACAGTTTTACGGGAAAAGGAGAAACTTCCCCGTAAAGGGTAATCTAAGGGGCAAGAATAATGAGAAGATGTCCGTTTTCTATGCTCATTGGTATCCTAACAAAATGGCTGGTAGTTGTGATAGACTGCTCGTCGTGATCCATTGCCCCGCCGGCCCCGGGGGAGGGAAAAAACAAAATAAGTCATGGAAGCCCAATCTCCAACAATATTGCCCACATTTTTTCCTCAAGGCTAATCTCTACTAAGAACCATCATATTACACGCTTAGATCCATTAAATCGCGTGGACAGGGCTGGGGGAGTAGTGCTATCATCCAGTGAGAAAAAAGATGCCTTATCCGTATTGTCCGGGTGATTCGGTGGTTACCATGAAGAAATGGATACTGGGAGCAGTCGTTCCGATGGCCTTCTCCGCATGTGTAGCGATCCAGAGGCTTCCCCTTGAAAATCCCTATGGGACGCTGGAAGGGGCAACGGAGGGCGAGATATTCCACGTTCCCACCGGCATCAGGGTAACCAAGGACCAATTGCTGGATATGATCGGGGGTTCACGAATCATTTATATCGGCGAAACCCACGATAATGTGCGGTCCCACCAGGTCCAGTTGGAAATCATCAGGG